>CANSFI010000007.1 GCA_947646095.1 uncultured Mycoplasmatota bacterium | reverse complement strand
ATGTTGATCACCTCACTAGTTATATACTAGCTTTCTTTACTAAAGTCCTTCTTTACTAAAAAAAAGTTATAAAATTTCTTTTATAACATTTTTTTAGTATTAACTATAATTAGTTTTTAAATTTATTTTTGATTTCATTAATCATTTTATTAACTTCATCTAAATGTGATTCAATATCATTAAAATCTAAACAATTATTAAACTCATATTTACCAATTAGTTGCATCTTAGCATTTTCACAAAAACTATCAATAGAAGTTATAGCTCCTTTAGTACTAAAATCTTCTTTAGCTGTGCTTCCAATTGCAATTGCGATTGCTTTTTTACCTTCTAACTTTTTAGGTACATACAAAGGATTTAATCTATCCATAAATATTTTTATATCACCAGAAAGCAAATTCCATCTAGTTGGTGTTATAAAAATTAAAGTATCGGATTTATTAACCTTTTCAATATTAGAAATCATATCATCATAAAAATCACATACTCCACTTTCATCACAGTCCATACATCCAGTACAAGTATAAATTTTTTGATTACCAGGTACTATTATATTACATATAATTCTTTCTTTTTTTAATTCTTCTTTAATCTTTTTACTTAATTTTAAACTATTACCATCTCTTCTTGATCCAACTATTATTAAACATCTCATATTATCACCAATATTATTGTTAGTTAAATTTAATTATTTATACTATTTCATAATTAATTAATTTTATTTTGTTTGATATAAAATTAGTATTATTATCTATTTCCTTACCTAAATCTGTTGTTAAATACTTTTTATTGTCATCAGGAAATACTGTTACAACTTTACCATTTTCTTTTTCATTTATAAGTATTGCTCCAATCATATTAGCACCACTAGATATACCTACCCCAATACCTAGAATTCTAGCTAACTTTTTACTCATATTAATACTATCCATATCATTCACTAAAATAATATCTTCTAAAATATTTAAATCAACAATATCTGGAATAAATTCATCACCTATCCCCTCTATTTTATGACTTCCTTCTTTAATACCATTAGTTATAACAGGAAAAGTATCTGGTTCTAAAGCATATATTTTAGTATTATTTTCTTTTAGTCTTTTACCAATTCCCATTATGGTTCCACCTGTACCAATGCCTGATATAAAAGCCTGAACATCAGGTATTTTTTCAATTATTTCTAAGCCCGTTGTACTATAGTGGGCTGAAATATTATCAGTATTACTAAATTGATTTGGTCTAAAACCATTTATAGATTGAGCTAATTTATTAGCTTCTTCAATACATTTTAAAAATCCACCTTCTTCTTTAGAAATAAGATAAACTTTAGCTCCATACATTTCCATTATTTTTTTTCTTTCGCTACTTACCCAATCTGGCATAAAGATATGAATTTCATGTTTAAAATAAGAACCAATAGCTGATAAGGATATTCCTGTATTACCACTAGTTGCCTCTACTATTGGTTGATTTTCTTTAAGCAATCCACTTTCTTTGGCCTTAGTAATAATATAATAAGCCATTCTATCTTTAATACTACCTGTTAAATTATAATATTCTAATTTAGTATATACACTTTTTATTTGATTATTAATTTCATAATTAATTTTAATCATTGGTGTATTTCCAATCAAATTTTCCATTATATCACCTAAATTATTATATAAAATAAATGTAATTGTGTGTACAATTATTATTATAATTTGTAGTTAAAAGAGAAAATATGTTATAATTCTTTTAGGTGTTAATATGAACAAATATTTAAAATTTATATTTTTAATTTTAATATCAATTATTACAACTTTTTCATTAATTGTAAATATTGATATTAATTATATAATTGTAAATAAAGTGAACACTAATATGTTTGCTTATGCTCTAATTTTTTATTTGCTTTTTAAATTATATAGCAAGTATTATTTTAAAGGAAATAAAAATCATCCATTATATATTTTTTTAAGTATATTACTTTCTATATTTATTACGATTGGTTATAGTTATAATAAAGTAAACAGTTGGGATTTATGTTTTTCTAATTTAACTTTTTTTACAATAACTATAATAAAAATTATAGGTTACTTTTTTATTATCAATTTAATAATTAATAAATTAGAAATATTTATTAAAACAAATAAAAAAGATATAAATAATAATAAAATTAAAAAATTATTTGATGATAAACCATTTAAAATATCTTTAATTATAATTCTTATATGTTGGTTACCATATATTATATCTTTTTTTCCAGCTATTCTTTCACCAGATCCATCATTTCAAATAAAACAATTTTTTGGTATTGAAACTAAATATATGGATTATGCTTTAGGATATGAAAACGCTTCTACTATTACTAATCATCATCCTGTACTACATACTGTAATATTAGGTGGATGTGTTAAAATAGGACATATACTATTTAATTCGACTAATATTGGACTATTTTTATATAGTATTATTCAAATAGCTATTTTATCTAGCGTATTAGCGTTCACTATAAAATATATGAAAAAATTAAACACTCCTTACTATATTAGATTGGTTAGTTTACTTATATATAGTTTAGTACCTGCATTTGGTCTTTACTCAATATCAGCTGTTAAAGATGTTATATTCTCTAGTTTAGTTATATTATATATGATAATGATTTATGATTTAATTAAAAATAGAGATGAAAAATTATGTATTAAAAATTGCCTATCATTTATAATTTTAATTACTTTAATTATGCTTATGAGAAATAATGGTATCTATTTAATTATAATGTCATTTCCTTTTCTATTTTTGATCAATAAAAAAAATATCTTAAAATTATTAATTATATTCATTTTACCAATTATAATTTATAAAAGTTATACTAATATTTTACTTCCTCACTTTAAAATTAATCAGGGAAGTGTTAGAGAAATGCTTTCTATTCCTTTTCAACAAACAGCTAGATATGTAAAAGAAAATAAAGCTAATTTAGATAAAGATGAAATAAAAGCTATTGATAAAATATTAGACATTGAAACACTAACTAATAGATATAAACCTGAAATATCCGATCCTGTTAAAAATAGTTTTAATAAATATTCAACTAAAAAAGAATTAAAAGATTATTTTAAAGTATGGTTTAAGGGATTAACTAAAAGGCCTGATATATATATTCAAGCTACTTTAAATAATATATATGGTTACTTAACTCCTAATACTAGTAATTGGTATGTATATTATAAATATGATAAAAGATTATCTGAAGAAGAAATATTTAACTATAAATATAATAGATTGTCAATACCTAGAAAAATACTAAGTAGTTTTGCTGTAAGTTTTCCATATATTCCTCTAATTGGATTAATTGTCAATATTGGTTTTAATGTTTGGGTATATATGTTTATGTTCATCTCATTACTAAAAAATAAAAAATACAAATATTTAATTACAATTACTCCAATGATATCATTATTCTTAGTATGTCTTGCTTCACCAGTTAATACTTATTTTAGATATGCAATGCCTTATATTTTTGCACTCCCAATAATGTTATCAATTTATTTAAATATTATAAATGAAAGAAGTGAAAATAATGAATAAAAAAATTGCAGTTATAATTCCATGTTTTAATGAAAGTAAAACTATTGAAAAAGTAATTAAAGATTATAAAGAAACTTTAAAAGATGCAGAGATATATGTTTATGATAATAATTCTACTGATGGTACTGATTCCATAGCTAAAAAAGCTGGAGCTATAGTAAGATATGAATATCGACAAGGTAAGGGTAATGTTATTAGAAGTATGTTTAGGGATATAGATGCTGATTGTTATTTAATGATAGATGGTGATGATACTTATCCTTCTACTCATTCTAAAGAAATGTGCGATTTAGTTTTAGAGGGAAAAGCTGATATGGTTATTGGAGATAGACTATCTTCAACATACTTTAAAGAAAATAAAAGACCTTTTCATAATTTTGGCAATAGAATTGTTAGATGGTTAATTAATAAACTTTTTAATAATAATATTAAAGATATTATGACTGGATATAGAGCTTTTAGCTATGATTTTGTCAAAGGTTTTCCTGTTTTATCAAAAGGATTTGAAATTGAAACAGAAATGACTATTCATGCAGTAGATAAAAACTTTAAATTAGTTGAAATTCCTGTTGACTATAAAGATAGACCTGCTGGAAGCGTTTCTAAATTAAACACTTATAAAGATGGTTTTAAGGTATTAAAAACAATTGCCATTCTATTTAAAGAATATAAGCCAGCTTGGTTTTTCAATATATTTGCTTCTATATTTATTATTATATCTTTAATATTAGGAATTCCTGTATTTATAGAATATTTTAACACTGGTTTAGTTCCACGTTTTCCAAGTTTAATAGTAGCTGGAGTCTTATTAAATATAGCTTTACTTTTATGGATAACTGGTATTATATTACAAGTTATAGTTAAAAAACATAAACAATTATATGAACTTTTATTAAATCAAATGAGGAAATAAAATGAAAAACTTGTTTAAACAAATTATTAAATTTGGCATAGTTGGTGGAATAGCTTTTTTAATTGATTATAGTCTTCTTTATATTTTAACTGAATTTTTAGGGATATATTATTTTTATTCATCTATTATTTCATTTATAGTTTCTTTAATATTTAATTATATAGCTAGTATTAAATGGGTATTTGATGTAAATCATAAACAAAGTCTAAAAGATATAATTATATTTGTTATTTTAAGTGTTATAGGACTAGGAATTAATCAATTAGTAATGTATATTATGGTGGAAAACTTAAATATCTATTATATGTTAAGCAAAATAATTGCGACTTTTATTGTTATGATTTGGAACTTTATTACAAGAAAAATATTTATTGAAAAAAAGCATGCGTAAAAACATGCTTTTATAGTTCTCCTTTATTTTTAAATTGAAGCACTATTGGTGTACCTTCAAAATCAAATGATTCCCTTATTTTATTTTCTAAATATCTTTCATAAGAAAAATGAATAAGTCCCTTACTATTAACTTGAATATTAAAAGTTGGTGGTTTTATTGATACTTGATTAGAAAAATAAATTTTTAATCTTTTACTTTTATAAGTTGGTGGTAAATTAAGATTATAAGCATCTAATATAACATCGTTTAAAACACTAGTTTTTATTTCCCTTTTACTATTTTGATAAATCCTTAATATTTCTGGCATTAAAGTATGTATTCTCTTTTTAGTTAAAGCTGATAAAAATACTATTGGAGCATAAGGTATAAATTGAAAATTAGCTCTTATATCTTTAGTAAATTTTTTCATTTGTTCTTCTTTATTTTCAATTGTATCCCATTTATTTACTACTATAATTACGGCTTTGCCAGCTTCTATTGCATAACCTGCAATATGTTTATCATGTTCAATTATTCCAGTACTAGCATCTATTACAATTAAACAAACATCAGATCTATCTATTGCCTTTAAAGATCTAATTAAGCTGTATTTTTCAATATTTTCATATATCTTACCTTTTTTACGCATACCAGCTGTATCAATAACAATATATTCTTCTCCATGATAAGTAAATGGTGTATCAATAGCATCCCTAGTAGTTCCTGCTACATCAGATACAATTACTCTCTCTTCATTTAATAATGCATTTACTAAACTACTCTTTCCTACATTTGGTCTTCCTATTACTGAAAATTTTACTATATTGTCTTCTTTTTCTTCTTCATACTCATTAAAATTTTGTGTTATTTGTTCTAATAAATCAGTTATACCAATATTTTGCTCTCCACTTACATTTATGTATTCTTCAAAACCTAATTCATAAAAATCATATAAATGTTCATTAGCTATTTTTGAATCTATTTTATTTACAACTACTATTACTCTTTTACCAGATTTAATAAGTAAATTTTTTACAACATAATCATTAGAGGTAAGTCCTTCTTTTCCATCAACTATAAATAATACTATATCCGCTTCTGTAATGGCTATTTCAGCTTGAATTTTTATTTCATCATTAAAATGTTCATCCGAAATATCAATTCCACCTGTATCAATTAAATGAAATTTATAATTTTTAAATTCACAATTTCCATATATTCTATCTCTAGTAACTCCTGGGGTATCTTCAATAATAGATATTTTTTTACCAACTAATCTATTAAAAATTGTTGATTTGCCTACATTTGGTCTTCCAACTAACGCAACTACTGGTTTTGCCATATAACCACCTCTAGTTAGTAATTATAACAGAATGCTAATGAAATGTAAATTTTTTATTATTAAAATCTTTATTTTAAATTATATATTAGATATTTAAGTTAATACCTAATTTCAATATATCATTAACAATATCTCCATATATTAAATCACTATTTTCTAAAATTAATCCTAATTCATAATCTGAAATTTTCCTTTTTAATTCAATATAATAATCATTTTTAAATAGATAAATATTGTTTAATAATGTTTTATCTAAACAAAAAATATCCTTTATTTTGTATAAAAATTTAGAATCTGATACTACATTAACACGCATATCTACTTTATTATCAAAATAATCAAAATATTCAATATCTTCATGTTCTATTTCTAATACAGCTCCATAAAATTTATCTGTATATATATTTATATTATAGTAACCTTTTATATTAAGATTATATATATGTTTAAGTCTTAAAAATATATTTCTAAAATTTTTTTCTATATTTTCTTTACTATCAAAATCTATATTTTTAATATTAAACTTATTTAAAAAAACAATTATATTATCATCATCAATAATAATTACTTTCATGTAATCACCTATGTTATTGTATGAAAGTAAATTAAATATGAGATAACTAAATTGTTCTTTGTATTTTTTTATATATTTCATCTTTTCCTAACTTAGTAACATTAGAAAACATTACAAAGTCATCACCAACTACTAAGTCTAGTTCATCCAAAATTGAGTTTCTTTGTTTTTGTTGACCTGTTATACCTATCTTATCAGTTTTTGTTGCAATAATAGTAACAGGTAATTCATAGTGTTTTAAAAAATTGTACATCATAATATCATCACTGCTAGGTTTATGTCTAAAATCTATTAACATAAATACTTGTTTTAAGTTTTTACGATTAACTAAATAGTCTTCCATCATAAGACCAAATTTACGTTGTTTCTTTTTACTTAAATTAGCATACCCATATCCTGGAGCATCAACTAAATAAAAAGTATCATTAACCAAATAAAAATTAATAGTTTGAGTTTTTCCTGGATTAGATGATGTTCTAGCATAGTTTTTCCGATTTATAAGAGTATTTATAAAACTACTTTTGCCTACATTAGATCTACCTACCATTAGAAACTCTGGTTTATCATCTGTAGGATATTGACTACGTCTAACTGCAGATATTTTTAATTCTACTGAACTAATACGCATAAAATCACTGTCCTTTAACGAGTTTATTATATCAAAAATTATAGTTTATTGTCAAAGACATTGTGACAATAATTAGATAAGAAGTTATTTATTTATTTTAAATTTTTTCAATAATTTTTTTAAATTCATTTTAGTTATTTGAAAATTTGGATAAGCATTGATTAACCTTCTATAAAGAATTGTTCTTTTACTAAATGTTTTTTTGATTTTTTTAGTTATATCAGAGTAAAACTTATTTAATTTTTTTATAATAGTATCACAATTTTGTTTTATTTTATCGTCCAAAACTTGTTTTACTTGTCTATTTATTTTATTAGTTGAGTCCTCTAATTCAACTACTACTACTTTTTTAAAACTATTTATAATTATATAAGATATTAATATATCAACAATGAGTATTAATAATAAAACTATGTTTAACTTAATTAAAAAGTTAGTATTCATTTTGTTAATATGTTGTACAAAAATTGTATTTAACTTTAATACTATTAAACCACCTATTCCAAACATAATAGAATTACAAATACATATGCGACCATTAATATTTAAAATTCTATTACTATAATCCCACCATCTAGCTTTAAATAATTTTTCCATTAAATAACTAGTAGTATATTCTAAAATGCTACAAATAATTAAAATTATAATAAAAAATACAATAATATTATTAGAAAATGAATTAAATAATATAGTAATTAAAATAGCTCCACTACCATATATTGGTAAATAAGGTCCAATTAAAAATCCTCTATTAATAAATCTTTTAAATTGAAAAGATTTTAAAGCTGATTCTATTATCCAACCTATTACTGAATATATTAGAAAAAGTAAAAATAGAACTTGTAGATTTATCATATTAACACCCTTAACTTATTTTAGCATAATTTTCTAAAAAAACATATGGATTAAACTTTAAAAAGTGTGTTATAATAATTGATATATGGGGCTGCATAGGTTTCGACAGGAATATTGAAGTATAGATTGCAAGTCGAAGGCACTCGTTACGTGCAAACAAAAAATAACTGGAAACAGAAATCAATTAGCTTTCGCTTAAGAAAATGCAAAGCTGCTTCTTATTTACTCTCTCCCATGGAGTTTATAAGAGGCTCAATTTAATGGGATATATTATTACTTTGCCTAGAAGTGATAATGAATTACATAGGCTTACTAGAAAATGGATTGTTAGTTATCAGTTTTTCTAGGACATTAATTAACTAACTAAACTTGTAGATGTTTATATGAATGTATTTTTGGACAGGAGTTCGACTCTCCTCAGCTCCACCATGTGGTTATAAAACAAACAAAATTTGTTTGTATAAAAATATAAAATTAATTTAGACAAGCTAAAAAGAAGGTTTGTATAGTCATGAGTATAAGAGTTAAAAAAGTGAATAGACATGATTTATTAAAAAGAGTGCTAGAATATAATTATAATATAAAAGATTATAATCTTACATATAGCAAAAATGGTAAACCATCATTAGTAGGAAAACAAGTATTTTTTAATTTAAGCTCTAGTAAAAATATTAGTGCAGTTGCTACATCTAAAGTAGAAGTTGGAGTTTGTATCAAACACTTTTTTTATGATTCAGAAATATTAGATAAATGCTTTAATGAAAAAGAAAAAGAAATTATCGCAAAAAGTAATAAGAAAGACCATGATTTTACTAGAATATATACTCTTAAAATAGCATATATTAAAATGTTAGATTTTGACGGAAAATATTCATTAGTAGATATTGATACAACTCAATTAAAAAATTGGAGCACAAACGAAAATAAAGATTATTTTGTTTCAGTAGTAGAAAATAAAAATTTATAAATGAATAATCAAAATAAAACCACAACTAAATACGAAGTAGTTTGTTTTTGACTATGTCAGGTCCACCATTGACGAATCTGTTCGAACTATTCGAACTTTTAGATATAGAATCAATTCGATTGAATTGGTTTTTTCTGTTTTTAGGAAGAAATCATAGTCGGAAAGGTTGGTGTCTATGATTAATGTAATCAAAAAAGAAATTGATATGTAGGAATCTTTAAAAAAACGATTAGAGATAGTATGTGATTTTTGTAATATTACTCCAACAATTATAAATGGTAGTATTCGTAAAATTGATAAGACAAATTTAAACTATATCGAGCCCCATAGAATTATTATCAATAATACAATGTTTCTTGCCTTTAATTATTTCAATGAAATCTATATCAATAATTTAAGTAAGAAAATTAAAATATTGGAGCCCGAAAACTACATAAAAACTATGAACTAATGCTTATTACTCACAAATGGGTAATAGACAAAATAAGAAAAATGTTGTATTATGTAATTGATTTACAAAGACTTATTTTGAGAAGTAAAAGTATTAGTTTGTAGTACCTTTACTTCTCTTTTTTTGAAAAATTAGAAAAAGGGAGATGATAATCTAATGTATGATGATGTAAAAAAGATTGCAGGTTTATATATTAGAGTGCCGTTGTAATACATAGGCAGACACATTATCTTCTGCTTCTTCAAGTTCTTGCTTTGTGATTGTAAAGCCATATTTACCAGAGCTTGTGCCAATATCTAATTTTCCATTAGGTAGATTTTTATTGATTAGTTCTCCAGTTTTTAAAATAAATTTAATCTTGTAAAAATCTTCTTCTCCATTATCTGATTTTTCGCTAATGATGATTTTATCTACTAAACAATTAAAGACTTCTTCATTGAATTTTGTAAGACCTTTATATTGTTTTAGAGTATTGGATATTTTATCAATTTGTTCTAACTTTTGTGTCTATATTTCTATACTAACACCATCTAATGATTTTAGATAACTTAAATATTTTGATATCACATTATTATAGTTATTACTTTTAAGAAAATTTTCACCACCTTCCATAAAGTTTTTAGTTCTTATAAAGAAACCTTTGAATTCAATAGTATTCATTCTTTATCAACTCCTTCTGCATTATGAATACTATATAAGTTTACATCAAATTATTATGTAGAGAAATTTAAAAGAAAAAGTCTGTAATTACAGGCTTTTTACATTGAAACTCGACATAATATAAAACTCTACATAAATAGTAAAAAAGGTTGTCCTTATGATAACGCAAGTATGGAAAGCGTGGGTGCCATATTAAAGAAAGAAGAAGTAAATGTTAATAATTATGAAACATTTAATGAAGCAAGACTATCAATATTTGAGTTTATAGAAAGTCACTATAATAATGAAAGTAATATAAAATTCTTCAATTTTAGTACAAATCGGTATGTTTTAGCTATTAAAAATAGATAATTTTGTCTGACATTTGTAATACAAACAGGCAAAATCACTATTTTTTCTTTAGTTTTATATCTTACAATTGTCATACAAAAATTAAAATGTGATACACGAAAACCCTTGTAAACTCGCCACTGGCGAGTTGTTGTCAAACGAGGTTATCCTGCTAAAAAGTGACTCGGATTTTGGTACATTAAAATTTAATAAATATTACAAAGAAATTGAAAAATTGTACATTGTAATCTTTAAAATAGTTGTTAAAGGTATTATAATATTTATAGTTAGATATACTATATCTAAAAGAAAGGGAAGACAAAAGATGGATATAAAATTCGAAAAAGATGGATACAAATTTAATGTAAGAAGTTCGTGCATAATAAAAGATAAAGAACATAAAAAAATAGTTTTAACAAATATGCGGGCTATTACTGATCATCAGGCTTATTTACTTCCAAGAGGTAGACTAAATTTGTTAGAAAATTCTCAAGATGCAATTTTAAGAGAAATAGCCGAAGAGTTAGATATTAAATTAGATTGTCAATTAATATCTATAGAAGAAAATATTGTAAAAAAAACAAAATTTCATATGATAGAATTTGTGTATTATGCTGAAATAGAAAGCTTTGATATTTTTAAAAGGCTGGATGAGGGTTGGGATAGTTTTGGTATTTTTAACATCTCTGAAATTGATGATGTAGATATTAGACCTAAGTCTATAATTGCTCTTATAAAACAAGAAGAATATAAGCAATTAAAACATAATATAAATTATGATTGGCTATGATATAGATTACAATTTGTCTTAAAGATTAAATTATTAGGTGTAAAAATAGATAAATGATGCTATAATCCTGAGTTTGACAGTTGTAAGAGAGTAAAAACTCCCTAGTCCTTATTTTATAAGGTTTTAGAGAGTTTTAATTTGCTCAAAAAAATGCGTACGTTTAGTTCTATAAATTTTTGTCAAAAATTTTTTTAATTTTTTTATAACTCACTATTTCTAAATCAGTGTTGAATTTAAATAAATCATGTAAATCATCTGTTATATTCGTTCTTTCATATATAGGTTCAAAACCAAGCCCTTTTTGTTCAATCATATTCATATTTCTTAGGGTATTTAAAATTTGAGATGTTGTATATTTATAATCTAATTTCTTTTCTAATAATCTATAAATAAATAGTGAAATAAAACAAGTCATAAAGTGAGCCTTAATTCTATCTTCCCTTGAAAGATTAACGGGTCTAGCTAAAAAGTCAGATTTCATAATTCTAAATGATTCTTCAATTTCCCATCTACCTTTAACTATTTTAAATATTTTATTTATATCACCAACTAAATTAGTAGTTAAAGCATAATAACCATCATATTTGGATTCTTCATTAATTAAATCTTGATTAATAGAATAAGTTTTATTTTCAGCCACTTCACCATTTTCAGTAGAATTTAAGGAATCAATAAATCTTTTGTAATCATTTTGATTTTTACCTTTTCTAGTAACGTTATTAGTTTCAATACTTTTCTTTGCTCTTTCAATTTGACTATTCCTGATATTTCTATTGTAATCAAGATATTTAAAACAAAAAGTAACAATTAAATCTTGTTTAACAGATTTTGTTTCGGTCTGAATGATTTTATAAAATAGAGTTTCATAGTATTTTTCTTTTAAAGAATCATCGCTTTCAATTGTTTCAAGATTATATACATTTTTTAAATCATTAAGAATTCTCCAATCTGATTTATTAAATACTTGATTTTTATATTCCTCTTTTAATTTTTTTAAAGATTGGGTAATAACAAATCCACGATTATCTTTAACATTAAAGTTCTTTATTTCATCGGAGTCAAGACCAGCATCAGTACATAAAATCATTTTAGTAGAATCTAATTTAAAACTATTAACAATTTTAGTTTCTTCTGGTATTAAATTTTTTTGTTCATTTTGATTACCAGGGTAAATATTACAAGATAAAGGTAAGCCATCACCATCCATAAATAAGCCCATCCCAACGATAGGATTAGGTCTATGTTCTTTAGAAATACCATATTTTCTTAGATCATCTTCATTATCAATATCAAAGAAATAATTTGTACAATCATAATAAATAGCACTAGAATTTCTTTTTATTACATTTTTACTATTGTTAAATAATTGTTCTTGAATGAAATCCATATTTTCAGCAATATAACTTAAAGCTCTATATTCATCATGAAGTTTAAATTTAGGTTGTTCAATAAAATTTTGACATTGTTTAAATGTTTCTAATTTAGAAGATGGATATATAATTCTAGCATAAACTAAATAAGATAATATTTCATTTAAATCAAATTTAAATTTATATTTATCAGAAATAGAATCACAAATACTTTTAATATTTAATTGATTATATAATTTTTCCAAAAATAAATAACCAACATTAAAGTTTCGTTTTATATTATTAGATATTCTTTTATTGGGATTGTATTCACGTTTTAATAAATTTTCATTATTTTCATTATTTAATTCATTGATATATTCTTTTATCCTTTTTATAGTATCAATTTTACCAAATCTTTCTTCTACTTGCTCTTGATTACCTAACTTTTCAAAAATCTTAGTAGATCTTTTTCCATCAAGATTTGTATAATCTTTAATAATAGAGTAATAAGAATAATTATTAATTTTTCTGATATTTAATCTCATAGTACCACTACCTTATAACATTATTATACCAACATACGAGAACATACGCAATTGCAAAATGATAAAAAAACTAGATTTTCTCTAGGCTAAAAGTATATTTAGATCTCTCAACTGTCAAACTAGAGAGCAAAAGTGTTAAAGAAAACACTAACATTACATAGATAATTCATGAAAATTGATTTTTGACAAAGTCTTAAAAGTATGATATTATGAATATGTCAAGGGAAATTGCATAAAATAAAAAGGGGAACATTCAGTTTTGCAATGTTGAATGTCTACCCTAAATAATTAGTGAGACATTTAATTCAATGTAGAATTAAGTGTCATTTTTTTATTACTACTATCATAATGATAAGGAGAAATAAAATGATAGTAATGTATCGAAGAACTTTGATTACAAAGTTTCTTTTCTTCATCATTATCAAACCTCCTCTCTATAAGAGATTTGGTAGACACTCAACAACTGATATTCCCTATAAAAAGTATACTATTAAAAATTATTAAAAACAAGATAACAAGTCTAATTTTTGAAACAAAATTTGGTAATTCATGCTATACTTATATTAGTTAGTAATTATTGCTACTACCTATTAATTGCTTGTAGAAAAAGTTATTCGACTTCTTCTTCGCAGGCACCATTTACGAATCTGTTCAAACTATTCGAACTTTATATACAAAAAGTATCAATTTCGGGAAGAAGTTGATACTTTTTTTTGTTTGTTTTGAAAGGAGTTTGATTAGTTATGCAAATAGTGAAAGAAAAATTATAATTTTATGAGGTCTAGAAAAGAAAATTAATAATCTACTTAATTTTAATAATATTAAATCTAAATTAGAAAATGGATATATTATTAGTTTAACAAACACAAATATTGCCTATATAGATCTTCATAAACTTGTAGTAAACGAAACTGCTTATCTTTTTTTCAATGAGTGTGAAGATATTTATATTAATGATTTAAACAAGTCTATTCCGTTAAGAGAATTAGAAAACTTTATTAAGCGTACTTTTTAAATACGATTTAAATATGAAAAAAAGCAAAATTCTGTCGATTTAGTTTATTATAATTTAAAGCATAGTTAGTAAAATAAGGTATAATTCTTAAATTCTAAAAAATGAGGAAGAAATATTGAATAAAAAGAATGCAACAATCTATTGTCATGTTACATTGTAATACATAAGAAGACACATTATCTTCTTTTTCTTCTAATTCTTGTTTTGTTATCGTAAAACCATATTTACCAAAGCTAGTACCAAATGCCTTTACTTTAATAGAATTCATTGAATATTAAAAATCATCTTTTTTTTATTTTATTATTATACTTTTTCATAGATTTTAGTTTCTTCTTATTATTTCTAATTAATTGTACTATACTATCACCAAAATAGTTAACAATAGAAATTTTACTATTTATATCAAATTTTTGATGGTCACTATAATCAACAAACATTAATTGATTGCTTTTCTTAAAAATTGCATATCCATAACATTTATTATTAGCAATCTTATAAATAATATAATTTTTATTATCAGAAGAAACTATATCTCCAATTTCAATAACACGATTTTCATAATCAGAAAAAACAACTTGATTAGATAAAAAATTACGATATTTTTTGAGTTTTATCAAATCTTTTTCTAAAATATGGTCACCTTTATTTCCCATAATAATTCTTTCTCCATCTTTTTTTTCAATAATAGTAATAATTAAAGGTCTCTTTTGATGAGACGCTGATATATTTTCTTCCTCAATTTTCTTATCAAGCATTTTTGCAGTAACAATATCATAATTCTGCAATGTATTAATAAACTTCCAATTAATATAAGAAATAGCAATTTTTTCTTCAGAAGAATCTTCAATTATTTCTTCTTGAAATGATTCCTTATCAAAATCTATATCTGTTGATGCTTTAATATCATAATTTTCAACATGATCAGACTTAAAATCAGACTTAAAAAGTTTTTGTTTTAAAAAAGAAATCAATTTTTTTAACATACAACCACCCCAAAATTTTTAATGTAATTAATATACCATCTTTTTATTGAAATATCAAATCCATAAAAATAAACCAATAATACTGAAATTAGCATTATCATAATTATAATAGCTTATAATATAAAATTCATTGAAAATTAAATAATTTATATGTTATAATTAAACCATAAAGGTTATGGTAATATGAATAAAAACTACTATGAAATTCTTAAAGTTCCTAAAACTGCTTCAGAAGATGAAATAAAAAAAGCATATAGAAATTTAGCTAAAACATATCATCCAGATAGTAATCCAAATAATAAAAATGCTGAAGAAAAATTAAAAGAAATTAACGAGGCTTATGATGTTATAGGCAATCCGCAAAAAAGAAAAGAATATGATATACAAATAAACAAATCATTTACTACCACTAACCAAAGTTCTAAAACAGATAATTCATTTACTACTACTGATTTTACTAATTTTATATTTAAAGATGATATAGAAGAATATAATAAAAAGCGTGAAAAATATATTAAAATTATTGATGAAATAGAGCCTAAATTTAATGAATATGGTTTAACTTTAAAAAATGAAAAAGCTAAAATTCTTAATACACCATGGAACCTTAATATACAATACAACTATTTTGATAACAAAGAAAAAAGCTTATATGAAAAATTGAGAAAAATAAAATCGATGGCTAAGGCTTTTGACGAATTTTCAGAATTTTATGCGAATGTAGAGCAGGAAATGAAAAATTTATATAATAAAAAATTTGTTTGTTATGACAAATATTTAGACCCCAAAAATAAATTTGCATTTGAACCAAAAGTTTATAATGATAATATAATTAAAATTAGGATTACTTTATCTGATTTACGGAAAGAAAGAACAACTAAATTAGAGCAATGTAAAGAAGAAATAAAAAAAAGAAATTTAAATTTTGAACTATATTTAGCCAAAAGAAATACTGATGAATCTACTATACCATTAGCTAGTATAAAAACAATATTGGATTCAATGGAATTAATAGATCAAATAAATTTAACTCTATCTCAATTTGGAACAACTATTGAAGACTTTCTTAAGATAAAAGGAAAATCATTAATTGATATGAAATACAAAGATCTTATAGCTATAAAAGATACTATTAATGATTATATTAGTAATATTAAAGAAACAAATTCATTTGACATAAATACTATAAATCTTGAAGAAAATGATGATATAATAAAATCAAGTATAAAATAAAAATATAATAATAAAATTAAATTAAAACCAATGCATTTAATATTAAATATTGCAATAATATAAGCAGAATAACCCAATTTTAAATTTATTTAAAATATTCTTAGAAAGGATTTTAATTATGAAAAATATTATAGGAATTTTAGGTATACCAACATGTGATGAAAACTATAGTGTAATTGCCTTATTCAATGATTATAAAAATATAATCGTAGAGCATGATTATATACCTTTTATGATTTGTCCATTATTAAATATTGATTACTATAATACAAAATCAAATGAAATACCAGAATTAACTGAAAAAGAAAAAAATGCATACAAAAAAATGGTAGATATGTGCGATGGTATTATTATTCCTGGTGGAAATCGCATGTACAATTTTCAAGCATTCGTTACTGAATACGCTATAGAAAAAAATATCCCAGTTTTAGGAATATGTATGGGTATGCAGTTAATGGCTAATATTGATAATAAGGAAAATTGTATAGTTGCGAATGAAACCGAAATTAATCATAGACAATCTAATACTAATTATGTACATAAAGTAAAAATTAAAAAAAATACTTTATTGAATAGTATAATCAAAAAAAATAAAATTAATGTTAACAGTTGTCATAATTATCATGTTTCAAAAGTTAATAAATTTATTATTTCATCATATTCTGAAGATGGAATAATAGAAAGTATTGAATTACCTGAAAAAAAATTCGTCTTAGGTGTTCAATGGCATCCAGAAAAAATGACATCTTATGATTTAGAAGCTAATAAAATTATTGATAGTTTTATAGATGCATGTAATAAAAGGAGCTAAATACTCCTTTTAATATTTCCTTAATTGTTTTTCTATATCTCTTTGAATATCTTTTTTCTTAATAGCTTCTCTTTTATCATAATTTTTTTTACCTTTAGCAATACCAACTAATATTTTAGCTCTATTTTTTTTAAAATATAATTTAAGTGGAACTAAAGTATATCCAAGCATACTAATTTTATCATTTAATTTGAGTATTTCTTTTTTATGAAGTAATAATTTTCTTGTTCTTGTTTCATCATGATTAAAAATATTACCTTGCTCATAATGACTTATATGCATATTAAGTAAAAAGATTTCGCTATTCTTTATAATTGCATAACTATCTTTCAAATTAGCTTGACCGTTTTTTATAGACTTTATTTCTGTACCAGTTAAAACTATACCAGCTTCAACAGTGTCTAATATTTCATAGTCATAATTTGCTTTTCTATTGTTGATTTCCATATTTTATCTCCTTATGCACCAAGGGGTACAGTACTAATTCTTTCATCACTAGATTTTATAATATCAGCATATTTATTATATAAATAATTATAATTATATGCATAATTTTTAATATCTGGATGTGAGAATGGTATAACTTTAAAATTACTCCAATTAGAATAATATGTATAAATTAAATCGTTTTTAATATTATCTATTTTAATAGTAACATCATTACCTTTTTTTATTTTAGTAATATCTAAGGAACTCATTAAGCCAACCATACATTTATAATCTGAACAAGAACCTTGATCTTGATATTGAGCAGATATAAAGTTTCCTAGTGAATAAAATACAATTGTATTATCAATCCATTCTACAGGTTGAATAACATGAGGATGAGTTCCTATTACTATATCTACATCATGTTCTGCTAAAAATTTTGCCATATCTTTTTCATATTCAGTTGGTGTATGTGTATATTCTACTCCCCAATGCATAGCAACCATTAACACATCTACTTTATCTCTAATAGCATCTATATCTTTTGCAACAGTTTCTTTATAAGCTTGATATCTTTGATCAAAAGAAACAACATTTAATTCCAAATCAGTAGGCCATACATTAACTAGATAATCACTACTTACAGGCATTCCATTAGTACCATAAGTATAATTAAGCATAGCATATGTAATACCATTTTTCTCTAATACTTTTGTTTCAATTTGTTTCTTTTCTTCTAAAGAACTATAACTTCCTACAGCTTGAACATTTGATTTACTATTCCAATATTTACGAGATGATAAAACAGCATTATTTCCACTATCCATAGTATGATTAGTAGCAAGACTAATTAAATTAAAACCTGCATCTATCATAGCATCTCCTACTTCTTGAGGAGAATTAAAATTAGGATAATCTCCTAGACCTAGAGATGTCCCTCCTAAAATTGTTTCCTGATTATAATATGCTAAATCATAATTTTTTACCTTTTCTTTAATATATGATATTTGAGGTTTAAAATCATAACCATTATAACCTGCTAATCTATTAGCATCAAAGTAAACACTTTTATGAATTAAAGCATCTCCTACCATTATTAGAGAAGCTTTATATTCTTCTACTTTAGGTTCCTTTGGTTTATTTTCTATATTTGGTTTATCTACTACTTTTTTTTCTATTTTAAATAAATGTTTATAACCAAAGAATCCTCCTATAGAAATTACCAATATAAGTACTAATATAATAATCAATTTACTTCTTTTTTTCATAAATACTCCTACTTCGTTAGTTTTTTAGTTTTAGCAAGTTCAAAATCAACAGTTTTAGCCTCTTTAGATGCAGCCTTAACAACTACTTTAAGTTTATCACCCAAACGATAACCCCTTTTATTTTTCTTTCCGATAAGTGATAATGTTACTTCATCATAAGTATAATAATCATCAGCTAAATCATCAATTCTAACTAATCCTTCTACTAAATTATCTAATTCAACAAACATACCAAAACTCATAACACCACTAATAACTCCATCGTATTCTTCTCCAATATGATCCATCATATATTCAGCTTTTTTCATATCATCTACTTCACGTTCACATTCGATTGATTGTCTTTCTTTGTATGAACAATGCTCCGCTAAAAAAGGTAGATTGGTTTCATAATATTTAATAGTCTCATTATCTATTTTATTTTGAAACAAATATGTTCTAAGTAAACGATGAACTGTTGTATCAGGATATCTTCTAATTGGTGAAGTAAAATGTGTATATATTTTACTAGCTAAACCAAAGTGCCCTATATTATTTGTATCGTATACCGCTTTTTGCATGCTTCTAAGTAATAATTTAGATAGAATATGAAATTCTTCTGTTTCTTTTAATTCATCTAATATTTTTTGAACTGTTTTTGGATTAATATCTTTTATTTTAGCATTTACTTTATGCCCAAGAATGCTAACAAAATTTAAGAAACTCTGAATTTTTTCTTCATTTGGTTCACCATGAATACGATAAATAGAAGGTAAATTCATATAGAAAAGATGAGTAGCTACTGTCTCATTAGCTATTATCATAAAATCTTCAATTAAGTTTTCACCAATACCACGATTTCTAAGTTTAATGTCAATTGCTTTTCCTCTATCATCTACTATTATTTTAGATTCATCTATATCAAAATCAAGATATCCTCTTTTAAGTTTAGATGTTCTAAGAATATCTGCAAGTTCTTTCATTAAATATAAGCTAGAAACATAATCTTCATATCCTTCTGGAACAATATTTTTTTCTAAAATTTGATTTACATTATCGTAAGTCATTTGAATTCTTGAACAAATAACACTTTCAAATATATCATAGTTTACTACTTTTCCATTTGAATCTATTTCCATTTCACAAGTGATTGCTAATCTATCAACATTAGGATTTAATGAACATATTCCATTAGATAATTTATGTGGAATCATAGGAATAACTCTATCAGCTAAATAAACGCTTGTTCCTCTATCTTGGGCTTCTAAATCTAAGGGTGTTCCTTCTTTTACATAATAACTAACATCAGCTATATGAACACCTAATTTATAATTACCATTATCTAATTTTTCTATTGATATAGCATCATCTATATCCTTAGTATCATTACCATCAATTGTATAAATTACTTTATCTCTTAGATCATGATCTTTACGACTCATAATTTCTTTTTCTGAAACAAAATCTGGAATATTATCTAATTGTTTTAATACTTCATCAGAAAATTCTGTTTCGATATCATATTTACAAGCAATTGATAAAATATCAACACCTGGATCATTTTTATGTCCTAATACTTTTAGTACCTCTCCTAAATAATTATTATTTTTATTTTGTTTAACTACATGCACTAATACTTTATGACCAGGCATTGCTCCTAATGTATGTTTAGGATCTATTTCAACATTTATTTTTAATTTATCATCATCTAAATCAATATATGTTTTTCCATTTTTATTATATATTTCTCCAACAATATTTTGTAAATTACGATTAACTACTCTTACTATTCTACCTTCTAAGTCTATATTTTTTTTTGAAGTAATTTCAACAATAACTTGATCTCCATGAATAGCTCCATTCATATTTTCTTTAGCAATATAAACATCTTCATCACCTTCAATATCAACAAAACCAAATCCTTTTTTATTAGCAATCAATTTTCCTAATCTTAAATTACTATTTTTATAAGTCATAAATTTATTTTTTTTAGTTCTAACTATTTTTAAACTTTTTTCAAGATTATCTAAAACTTCATTAAGTTCCTTAAATTGTTCTGCTGTTTCTAGTTTCAAAAAATCTTTTATTTGAAAAAAATCCAATGCTTTATTTTCTTGTTCTAATAAGTCTATAATTATTTGTTCCATATTCTACACCTCTATTCTATTATAGATTAAATTATGAAAAAAATATAGTATTTAATTTTAATTTATTAAATACTTTGGATTTCTTTAATAAACCTTTTTATAATGATAGTATTATTAGTTTTTTCTTCATATATATACATGATATTAAATAAAATAGATCCTATAAATGCTGCTATCATATCTTTCATTGTATCAGCTACCCCTGTTGTTAAAACATTTTGAGCATCTTTTCTAAATAAATTATCGTTGAAAAATTCAAAAAATTCCCAAAAAGAAGCTATCATTAACACAAATGCTATTATAAATAAAACATTAAAAAATATTGTTTTATTATTATATTTCTTTAAATATAATAGTATAAGTAATCCAAAGAAAGCTGTAACAATTCCTGAAATTAAATGCATTATTTTATCATAATTGTTAACAATATGATATAAGTTTACAATAGAACCTAAAAAATGAGAAAAGAAAATAAATATCAAATATATAAACTCTGTTGATGAAGTTATTTTTATTTTAAATAAATACTTAAATATTGTTGGTACTAATGCTACAGGTACAACAGATAAACATATTAAGGCTTTATATAAAAGTCCATTCATAATAGGATTTATACTATAAATAATACCACCTATACTTAATACTAGTATAAGTAATATATTAATCTTCTTCATGAGTTAATTCCTCCATATCTACTTGATTTATTGAATCAAATCTTTTAGTTATTTTATTAGTAGTTGTATATATATCTTTTACATCCTTAGAAACAGTTTCAATGCTACGGTAAAGTTTATCCCAACGATCTTTATATCTCTTAAATTCTTCTGATAATAAATTTAATTCCTGATGAATAATATTAGCATATTTATCTCTTTCAATATTTTTGATAATAACTTGAATGGTTGTTAATGTACTTATTAAAGTAGTTGGAGAAGTTATCCAAACATGTCTTTTATAAGCATAATCAATAATATCCTGATGATAAGCGTTAATTTCTGCAAATATTGCTTCAGCTGGCAAAAATAATATTGCCTGTTCAGAAGTAGTACCTAAAATAATATATTTATCAGCTATTGCATCTATATGTTTCTTCATATCAATCTTAAATAGTTTTTCAGACTGTTCTCTTTTAACACTTGTGTTGTTTTTATCAACCATATTTTGATAATTTTCAAGTGGAAATTTAGAATCGATAGCAATTGTCCCTAGTGGTGATGGTGCGAATAGTACACAATCAGCGATATTTCCATTACTTAATGTATATTGAAGTTTATATATTTTTTCATTATTTTCTCCAAAAACACTACTCATAATATGTTTTAAATTTATTTCCCCGAATATACCTCTAGTTTTTTTATCAGTTAAAATACTTTGAAGAGATACTATATCATTAGATAAAACATCTATCTTTTTTTGTGCTTCATCAATTTTAGATAATCTTTCTAATACTGATGTAAATGTTTTATTAGTTTTTTCAAAATTTTCATCCAATCTTTCATTAACACGATCGTTAATTAATCGTAATTTTTCTTCCATTTTTTCATTTAAGTTATTGAAATCTTCATTTAAATTATGTGCAATTGAAGATTTAAATTCACCTAATTCTTTAATAGTATTTGTTTCTAATTTTCCTAATCTTTCTGTTATATTAGATTCATTAATATTTTTAGTAAGTGAAATAATTGTTAAAACTAAAATTATTACTAATATTCCTATTATTACATACTCCATAAAAAACCTCCTAATCAATATTAAATTTTTTCATTACTATTTTTGATATTATATATGCCCCTAATATAATTAAACATAATTCTATTAATACATTAATATTAGTAATACTTTCTAAAAAAGTAGTTCCAATAAATCCCCAAAAATATACTATAGATAATTTGGCTATAATGATAGCTAAAATAAATTTATGATAAGAAATAGTAGAAAGACCAGATGCTATATTAACAGCAAAAGCTGGTGTAAATGGTAATGCTGTTATAAGAACTAGATTAGAAAATTTTATATTAGATATTTTTTTCATATAATCATTAATTGTACTATCTTCTTTTACTTTAGAATAAAATATTTTACTTAAGCCTTTTCTACATAGAGTAAATGATAATATGCAACCTAAAATAGTAGCAACCCAGGAAATAATAAAACCTATAATATTTCCAAATACCAACATGTTAATAGCAATAAATACAGCTAATGGTAATATTGGTATTATAGATTCTAAAACTATAACAAACATACCTATTATGATACCAATAACAGGATTATTTGCTTGAACTTGAACTTTTAAAAATTCTATAACTGTATCTATCAATTCTTTCATGTTTATCTCCTTCTATATCATTTTATCATATTTTACTATATTTGAAATGACTTTTTTGTCAGATAAGGTAAAAGAAAGACACTAATTAATTTAATAATAATTCATATCATATTTACAACTATATCATAGTTGTTCTTTTAATACAAATGATTATTTTTTTATATTTTAATTATGATTATAACTAATTTTAATAATTTGTTTAATAAATTTTAATAATTAGAAAAAAATTCTTACAATTAAATCATAAGAACTATTTTTCTAATATCCAAGCTTCATATCCACCTGCTACATTAACTGTTTTATATCCTAAACTATTTAATAGTGAACAAACCCTAATACTTGTTGTTCCCTTTTGACAATATAAGTAATATGTTTGATTTTTATCTAAATACTTACTAGGATTATTAACTAATTCTTGACTTGGTATATTTTTAGCGTTAGGGATATGATTGTTATTATAATTTTGATTGTTTCTTATATCAATAATAGAAACATTTCCTTTTTTAAGTAATTCAGATACTGAAATACTAAGAATCATTTTACCACCCTAATATAATATATGAAACAAATTTATAAACATATATGATGAATGTTTATTTTATTAGTACATTATTTTATCAATTTTGTGTCTTACGAATTGTTTTTAACAGAGTTTAGATAATATCTTAATATTAAAAAACCTTTAAAATATAAAGGATTAAAGGTTTTAAAGTTTTAATCTTCATCATCAAAGAAGAAATCATCGAAAAACTGATCTTCTGTAACATAGCTTTGATCTTTTGGTTCTATTTTTTCCACAGTTTTTTCTATTTTAGGTAAAGAATTATTTGCCTTTTTTTCTTTTTCCACAGGATTGTTAATTTTTTCTGTTTTAACAATAATGTTTTCCACAGGTTTAACTACATCACTAGATTTTTCTTTTAAGTTTTCCACAGATTTACTATTTTTGATATTATTATCAGATTTCTTTTCCACAGGATTGTTATTATCTAATGGATTTAAATTATTTTGAACATCATTATTTTGTGGATTATTAAGCTTTTCTTTTTCTCTTCTTTCTTCTTCTTCTAATTCAGCTATTTTAGCATCTATTCTTTTTACTAATTCATCAACATTAAATCCATCATTTGAAGGTCCTGCTCCTCCAAACATAGGCGGTATAGGTGGCATTGGTGGTCTAGATGGTGACATTTGATTGTTACTGTTATTAAATTCACCTAACATTTTGTTTATTTTTTCTTCTTTTTTCTTATCGACAAAAGCTTTTATATTAAATACAGGTACTGATTTTTTTTCTCTAATTGGATATTCAGATTTTGGATAGTTTTTTCCCCAAGAATTATTTTGAACCATTTTCCAATTTGGTGTCATTTTTGTCTTAAAAGGCCATTCTCTAATTCTAAGTACAATCATTGACCATTGTGGTAAACGTTGTAGATCACTTACTGTTACAAGTGGTGTAGAAGCAGTTTTATCTTTTTCTTTAGATTTAACTTCTCCACATAATTTACTTATTTCTTCTAAGGCTCCCAATTCGCTACTTATTAAATAAATGATATTACCACAGTTACCCTTAATGGTTTCTCCATTTTCTTTACCATATACTTCATGTAATTGTGCAAAGTTTTGGATGATGAAAGTAAATCTAATTTTACGACTACGAGCAGCTGTTACCATAGTTGTAACATCTTTAAGAGGTGGCATATTAGCAAATTCATCTAGAATAAAATTGGTTTTATATGGAAGTTTTCCACCAGTTTCTTGAGCTACTCTAATTAGTGTTTCATAACATTGTTTTAAGAATATTGTAACAAGTGAATGATATGTTTTCTTTTCATCTTGAACTACAATAAATACGGCTGTTTTTTTTCGACCAATATCATCCATATCAAAATCACTATGGGCTAACATTTCTGATAAATTTTCTCGTGAAGAAAAAAGTTTTATTTTTTGTTTAAATACTGATAATATACTACTTTTAGTATCATTTGGTGCCATTAATGTACTAGCAACATTAATATAGGCAGATGAAGCTTGATCTTTATAACTAAAATATTCTTTTATATATGTAGTATTACCTAGTTTATCTTCCCCAGCTGTAGTCATTAAGTTAATACTATTTAAGTTTATTTCTTCTTCTTTAGCATCATCAAATAATGCTAAAGTTAATCCTGTAAAATAGTCTGCTGATGTTTTTTCCCAGAAAGGATCTTGACCTTTACTAGATTCATCATAAAGGATGTTAAGAGCTAAGTCCTCTAATAATTCAATAGATTTATCTTGATTACCATTTTTATGTAAAGTATAAGGCAATGTTAAAGGATTCCAACAATTACCATTTTGAGGATTACGAAAGTTTAATAATACTATGTTGTAACCCTTTTCTCTTAATTCTTCTGCATTTTTTTCATATATTTCACCTTTAGGATCGGTGATAATCATTGACTCCCCTTTTTTAGCAAGTAATTTTACCATTGGTTGTACTATCATTTCTGTTTTACCACTACCAGTAGAACCAATAATTAAATTATGATATTCACTATCATCAACCCAAATATGTTTTCCATCATTGATAAGTGGTATTCCAGCTACATCACTCATATCAGCATTTGGTACTACTACTTTTAAGTTTTTTTTCATTTCTTTATCTGTTGCCCATCGAGAATATCCTTTTTCTTTTTTAGGAGAAACAGATAGCCCTATACCTTTTTCTCTATCAAAAAAATATGAAGAAACACTAGTTATGATTGCTGCTAGGGCAATAAAGAAAAATACTAATGTATAAACTATATATTCTTTTGTAAATGCTGGCAATGGATTTAATCCATGAAATGTATTTTCATTAGCAAAAGAAGAAAGATTTAAAACTGCTATAGCAACAAAGTATAGTAAAAATAAACAAAATATACCAAAAATTAATAAATCTTTAGGTTCTGCTCTAAACTTTAATTTCATATTTATCCTCCTTAACATCCTTTAAATTTTTTATATGAATTATTTTTTATTTTATATAAACTATCACAACTACCCATAACACTAAAATAAGTACATTCAGTAATTATTTCATATTTTAAATCTTTATCAATATCAATAATAAATTTAACTTTAGGCATACACATTTCATACATTTTAGATGGTTTTTTCACATCCTTATATAGTACTTCAATACCATCATTATCGATAAATACAATTGAAAATTTTTGATTAGGTTCAGAGGTAAAAACATTTGATATAGCATAAATTGTTTCCTCTTTTGAGTCGCCATCTACATCTAATGTTACCTTCTTTTTATATGAAAGATTGTATGTATATTCTATATTTTCTGATTTTAAAACATTTTTTACTTTTTTTAAATCTTCTTCATTTAAATCTTCTTCTTGAAAATCTATTACTTCATATTTTTTATTTCCTCTTATAGCTATTAAACTACCACCATAAGATTTAGAATTGCGATTGTCATCAAAAAGATACCAAATATTATTATATAACAAATTATAATTTCCTAGCAACTGATTATTAACATAAACATCAAATTTTTTCCAGTTATATTCTTTATCATCTTCTACATCTTTAAAATGGCCATCTTTTAATACCCATTTATCACCAGAGTCTAACATTATATATAAACTTTGAAATTTATTTGTAAAGTTATCCCAACCGAAAAGGATGACAGCTAAAACCAAATAAACACCTATTATTGAAGTTACAATAATGATTGCTTTTTTATTTTTCATTTTATCATCCTTTCTAGTTAGTTACTCTATAACAGGCTGCTGAAGTTGTACATGTATGATTATATCTATCCCAAACAACTTTATCTGGCCAACTTGGATCCATCATATACACTTCATCACCACTAACATAATCAACAGCAACCCAGTGATTACCACCACAGCCACTTTTTACTTCCATAACTACGTAACAACCACTATTAATTAATCCTTGAATTGTTGATGCTTTAGCCTGTTTAGACATCCCACTTAATGGTGTTTGACCACCATATACAAAATTTGGAGCAATTTTTGTGGCGCTATCCCATATGTATAATACACCCTCAGAAAATCCCCATGGTCTTATAGCTTCTACAAATGTTCCTGGATTAAAATTTGGAATTGTTAATGGTACTCCAGATCTAGCCATTTGAATTGAAACTGATGTTACTAAACAACCTATTTCTCCTATAGTTTGACCATTACCAATTACAATATTTGACCATGGAGCACCAGCTTGTTTCCACTGTGTATAATCTCCAGTTGCTTCATTACAAACATTCGAACAATTTGGAGATGATATTTTAAATCCTTCTTTATAATCTGACATTAATATTTCAGTATAAGATTTTCCTTCATTTGCTTGTTTATCCCATCTATTTTGATTTGTGTTGACATATCCTGTTGAAACGATATTACCATCTTTATTTAATAGTACTTGTCCAGCTACTTCACTTACTGCTGATCTGATAGCTGCATCTTCTGGTAAGGGACCTTTATAACTATAAGGTTTTGTTGTTGCTCCTGAATATACTGTTACCATATTATATCCAGTAGGTTGTACCTCAGTTGAACATCCTTTATCAGGATCACAGTAAACTTGATCAGCTACACAATTTCTAATTGACAAAACCCAATTACCATTTTCTTTTTGTAATCTAAGACCAGCTGCATTATTCATGTTACCTGGTCTAAGTAAGGCATAGCTTCTAGCAGCTATAGCTTGAACTTTTAAAGCTTCCGGATGAGCGCTAGGACCTATTTCAGCATATACTACACCTAAGATATATTTTTCAAAGTCAATTAATTCTTCTCCTGGAATTGGTATTCCTTTACTATTACTACATGTTAATAATCTTACTTTTAAACTATCTACCTCTTGACCATTAACAGGATATGAACAACTACCTCCACAAGCATTTTCTGGTTCTTTTTCAGTTATTAAATAATTATAGAAATCTCTTTGATCATATATTTCTTCTACTATAGTATCTACTTGTGATTGAGTATAATTTTGATTATAAAAATAAGTAAATGGTATATAAACCTCTTGTAGGTAATGAGTATAAGAATACATATACTTACTTTTATTATCATTGTAACTAGTAGCTAAAGCTTTTAATTTATCATTGCTACTATTTTGAGCTTTTTTGACAACTTCATCATTATTGTTATTAGAAATGTCTATTCCTTCTTTTTTTAGTAATGCCTTTATATCTAAAATATCCTCTTTCATTTGTTGGTATTCTCCATGACCATAGTTTACAACTGTTGTAATATATGGATATGGAATTATTCCACTAGGAAAATATGCTTCTAATATATCATTTTCATTTTTTTTAATCTGCATCTCATCATTACCATTAATTCTATTAAATAATTCTCTAAATGTATAAACAAATTCTTGGCATTCATATAATAAATTTTTCTTATTATATTCTTGAAATGCTGAGATACTTCCCATTTGTTCTTGATAAGCCAAAGCTCTATTATATGTATCTAAAAAAGCTGGAATTGCAGTTAAAGGATTTATATATTGTATTGGAGTTTGCCAATATGCATCTGCCATTGTATCTGTTATTACATTTTCAAAGCGTGAGAAAAGAGTTGACCAACCACTAGCAGCGTCAGCCAAATTTCCAAATCTAAGTTCAACACTTGTGTTTACTACGTGTCCAAGTAGTCTTTTCTGTCCTGGCCACAATGTATATACACTACCTAATTTATCTTTAGAAACCTTATAAAATGATACTGTTTGATCCTTAGTTAAATTGATTCCTAAATCAAAGAAATTATCGGAATTAAAATTAGAATCTATATCAGGATCTGCATCTTCATAAGTTGACAAATCAGTTGTTGCAGAATAATGAATAGTCGCTGCTATTAAAGGTATATCTAGTTTACCACCATCACTTACAGTTGTTTCAAATCTATCATATTCATTATCTAGTTTTTTAAAGAATGAATCCTCGTTAGTCATCCATCCATCCCCTTGGGCAAAGTTAACTAACTTTTCTACTCCTGTCGTAAATTGATCTGCTAATTTAACAATGTTATCTCTAACTGTCATTATTTGAGCCATTATAATTACTACTATAATAAATACTACTATTATAGGAAAAACAATAGGAGTAACCGCGCTGACAATAGCCATTATCATTTTAGCTTTTTTTAATTTTTTAATAAAATCTTCTGTAGCACTTGCTTTTCCTTGTACTTCATCTTTTGATTTATTTGAACCTGAAAACAATCCTGATTTTTTACTTGCAAAACCAGAATTATTTGATTTATTATTGGTATTTGAAGTTAATGGATCAGAAGAACTATTATTTTTTGATAATGTATTATTATTAGCTTCTTTTGATTCACTAGATTTTGTATTATTGGTACTACCAGCTTCTGTATTGTTTTGACCATTATTAAATGCATTTAAACCTTGATTACTACCTCTCATAGCTAAATTATTTTTTAAGGCATCTTTTCCTATTGGTTTAATAAAACCATCATTTTTTAATAAATTTTTATTCATAAAATTAGGATTAATTTTATTAGTTAGATTCCCTAATGGTCCCATGATAGTATTATTTTCTAATTTAATAGAATTTATATCTACATTTTTTAATAGTTCTTCTTTATTTATTCTTTTATTATCATTCTTATTTTCATCCATTTAACTTCACCACCAAACTAGAAAATTATATTTTTATTACAATCCTCCACCACTACCAAATGAGTCTAATTCTTGTTCTGTTACAACTATATTAATACGCATTCTTCTACTACCACAAACAAATAAAGCTTCTCCTTGATTATATCTTTTAATACTTTCTTTCTCATTATCGTTTAAATCAATCAACTTAGATAAATCTTCAACAGCTTGTTTTTTTAATCCCATAACTAAATAATAAGAAGCATTATCAAAGATTGCTTTGCCTTGTGTAATAACAGAAGGATCACAGAAATCAGTTGGTTGTTGAGTAATAAATATTGTTCCTGTATTATATTTTCTAGCACGTCTTTGTACTTGCGCTAAGAAATCAGCACCTAATGTATTATTACCACTTAAAAGTACATGAGCTTCATCTACTGCTAGAATAGTATTGATATTTTTATTTAAAGTTAATCCCCAAGCATATTTTAAAATATTGAAGAATAGTGAATTTTTTATATTGGTATCTGTATTCATTAATTCTCTAATATTAAATACAATAAAATTACTTCTTGGACTAATTGTTGTATGACCATCAAAAAAGTATTTCAATTCTTTAATTAATGGACGTAGTTTTAACTCAAGTTTTTCTAATATTTCTTTTTCATGAGTTTTTTCAGGCATTGATAATATTTTACCTCTTACTGTTGCATAAACATCTTTGAATGTGGGATAATCTTTTGAAGTAAATTTAGTAAAATCAGTATCAAAACTTATATTAAATCTCCTATAAGTTTCTTGTAAAACTTCACTAAATATATTAACTACATCTTCTTCTATAGTTGGATCATAGTATTTTAAGAAAGCTTTTACTGTTTGTATTGTTCTAGTTAATACTGTATAACCTAAACCTTGTTTTATTTCATCTTCATCAGCATCTAATATTACTTCAAGAGGATTTATCATACCAAATTCTCCACCTTTTCCAAGGTCTATAAAATCTCCTCCATAAAGACGAGTCATTTCTTCTAGTTCGCCTTCTGGATCGATAACTACTATTTGATTATTATTTCTAATACCTGTTCTAATTAATAATTTGGCTGCTGTACTTTTACCACTACCAGATGTTCCAAGTAAAATTATATTAGCATTATTTCTATTATGCTCTTTTTTTATTTGATATAAGAACTGATTGAATAAAATTACTCCTCCTGAGAAGTCTACTCCAAGTAAACAAGCATATCCAGGATCTTTAATACTATCAAAAATAAATGGATACATAGCTGCAAGTGTTGGAGCGGGTATTGGTGTTCCAATACGTTCTTCTATATCTTGTTTAGGATAGATTGGTATAATTGATTTTAAAACGTTTTCTTGTTCAAATCTAAGTGGAAAAGCTCTCATTTCCATAGCTTCTAAGTAATTTTTAACTTGAAGTTTTTTAGCAAGTAATTCATCTTCACTATCCGCTGTAATCATTATGTGTAGTTGAAAGTCATATACCTTAGATTGACTACTTGCTAACATAGAAATAAAGTATTCTAATGATTCATAATCTTGTCTAATTCTTTCTTGAATTGTTTTATCACTTTCAGTTTGATATCTTTGTTTTAAATCTGCTATTTCTTTATTTAACATTTTACTAATAACACTGAAAGGAAGTGGTATATGTTTTATAACCATTTTAATTCCAGACATACTAGTAAGATTAGATAAATATCCTATTGGTATCATTTTAGGATAAGATACAGCTGTTAAAATAGTGGCATATTTATCACTTATTATAAATTCACTAGGTTTAAATTCTAAACCTTTTGGAGCTACTTGACTTCTTATATCCATTAACTCATCACCGTCCCAAATGTAGTTGTTTGTCCACCATTTAAGAAGTTATCTAAAATCATTCTTAAATCATCATTTGTTACTTGATGAGAAGAAAGTCCTGCTCCTGCTAAAGAATTTATTAAGTTTCTAATTCTCTTTTGAATTTTTTCATCATCCTTCTCTTTAAATAACAAGAAATATTCTGTATCAACAACATTATTACTCATAAACATGTTAGCTTTATTAATATCATCCATGATCATTTTTCTTCTAACTGTATCTTGAGTTGAGTTATAGAGTAATTGAAGTTGTGATAAATATAAATTAATATCAACTGGTCTATCAGCTGCTACAATCCAGAATTCATAATCGATTATGTTATAAACATTTTTTAGATTATTAATTATTCCATTCATAACATCATAGTCAAGAATAAAGATATTTCTAGGCATAATTTTCACACCAGTTACTTTTTCATTATTATCTAATACAATATTACCATTTACTATGCTTTTTATAGGTATAGCATCATTAGTATATTTACTTTTTATTCTCTTCATCTATAAAACACCAACCTTTCCAAATAAATTTTTGTCTTGTTGTAAAAAATATATAAGCTGATTTAATAACTGTTCTTACATTGTGATAATTTGGTATTGGTAAAACCAAAAATCCACATACAAGTCCAGGAGCAATAGCTATAATTGCTGGTATTAATTGTTCTACTGGTAGAATTAATAATAACAGTAATGTGGTAGCTACACCTAAACCAAATATCCAAGCATCTACACGATTAAACAATCCAAATAGTAACATTGATTTTTTTGAATTAGCTGGTATTAAGAAATTATTATTCATGCTATATCACATCCCTTTTTATTTATTTCTATTCCTAAATTTATCCATATCTTCTTCAAGATCATTGATTTGTTTTTCAGTTTTTCTACTTTCAAGATCTGCATTATTACGTGCCACATATAATTCATTAAATGAATTAAATGTATCTCTATCAACAATTTTATCATCAGAAATAGCTTGATTTATATACATTTCTTTCCTAATTGTAGTCATATTATCCCAATTTTCTCCCATGTTAGTAGCAACATCTCTAGCAGCTGATTCTGCATAACTTTCAAAAGTCTTTGTCTCATAAGCTGTTACATTACCTTTTTCATCATGGGATGCTACTTTTCCATCAAATGTTTTTAGTAAACCAGCTATTTTATTTCCTTGTTCTGAAATTCTTTGATTTAAAGCATCAGATAGAGCATGCTCATTTCTTTGAAAATTAGATAGTTCCTGTTTCGACTCATTTATTTGACTTTTAAGTTCACTACTTGTACCTGTTTTATATTTTATTCCAGCTATATCTGTAGCCCTATCCATTATTTTATCTTTAGTACCATAACCTTTTATTTTTAAATTTCTTGATAAACTCATATCTGTAATTCCTTTTGTAGCTGAAGCTAAAGCCGAAGATTTCCCATCAGATTTTAGTCCAGCATACCCGCCTCTAAAGGCAGCAGTAAATCCTCCAGATATAGAACTTTTTATTCCTTTTTTTATTCCTATTTCATTTTGCTTAGCAGCCCATCCATTAGCAACTATTCCACCAATAAAGCCTCCAGTCGCTCCTATTAATGCAGAAGCATATTTAGACTCACCAAGTTTTTTCATTGGATTTAATGTAAATCCACCAAGTTTTATACCTGTAATATCTGTTATTAATTCTGGTAATTGTTTAGCAAACATTAAGGCTCCAAATATTATAAATATATTAACAAAGAAATTAACTTTTTGTCCTGGATTTACAATATTGTAAGCTCCATCTGTTAGTAAAGAACTAATTACAAATATAGCAAAGTATATAGCAAGTAATCTAACAAACAAATCCAAATATGTTTTTGTACATTGATTTAACCATTTTTTAAATATGCCTTCTTTACCACTCTTTGGATCTACATAAGAAATTATAGGTATTGGTGCGATAAGCTGTAAAAATCCCAATTTGACACTGCGAGTCGCAATATCTATACAGAAAATTAATAAAATCCAAGCTAAGAATCCACCCGCAATAGTAGATAAAATAAAATTATAATTAAATATAAATTGTTCATTTCCATTTTCATCATTAGCAGTTAATCCTATCATATTAACATAAAAGGTATAATCACTTTCTGTATAAGCTTTTTTTAAACCTTCTTCCACAGTTATTTTTGTAACATCATTAAAAAGATTGGGATTATGTTCAGATTGCAAAACTGCCATTGCACTTTCATTAGATGAACATGCTTCACTTAAAGTAGCCTCTTGTTTTCCATCTTCACCAATCTTACCAACAATCGGTTCACTTGCGCATTCTTCACCTACTAAATTTTCATTTAACGTAATAAATCCAGATATAACACTGTATGACATTAATTTTCCACCACGTTCTACATAATTATAGTCACCACTTACTAAATTCGAATTCATTCCCATAACAATATTTCCTATAATATTATCTTTTAAAATTATTGTTTGTAAACCATAAGCAAATTGAAATACATATGGTACTGCTATTATTCCAATTAAAACTTTAAAAAAATTTAATAATAAATTACCTACTCCTTGACTTTTATCATCAAAAGTATCTGGATTAAGTATATATGTTATTAAAGAAAATGAAACTTTAAATAACATAAAAACACCTAACAAAACATATATTCTACTAGCAAATGTCCTTATTAATTCAGGTGTAAATAAACCTGTTTCTGATATTAACATAAATAATTCATATACTTTAGTTGCAGCCCAGTAAACTACTGAATCTATTGCTAAGAATAAATATCTTAAAATTTTGATAATCCACATACTATCCTTCTCCTAATCAAATTTTAAATACAAACATACACATACATTATAGCATAAAAAAAAACAATAGTCTTTATTTTTATTGTTTTTTTATTTTTTTTATGAAATTCCACATAATGGATTACTAGCATCTACACCATTTATAGTAACTAAGCCAAGTATAAACTCTATTATAACTGGTAATAGAAATAACAAAACTAATGCTATTAATCTTCTAGAAAAACTTTTCCATACCTTTTTCGTAGCATCATCATCACCACTAGCTACACCTTTTAGGAAATCGACCATTCCAAGTATTAATGTTAATATTAAGGCACCTATTTTTACTATATCTAGTAGTTGAATCATCCAATCTTTTAAATCATTTGAAATTATTCCACAACCAGTTGTATAATTTAAATTAATTTTCTCATCATTTTCATTTGGATTGTCATTTTTACCATTTATTTTATCTGCATCATTACTTTCAGTACCAGAAAAACTAATACCGTAAATATTGTTATTTTCAGATATAGTACAAAATGAATTACTACCACTAGATCCACATGATATATATAAGTTTGGACAATGTAATTTACCATTAGAATCTTTAAATAATTTAGCAATTTCTGGATAATCATCTTTTTGTGGTTTATATGATCCAGAATAAAACTGTGAGGTTATTTTTGAACCATCACTTACAATAGTTGCATTAACAGTTCCCTTTCCTTGAGTTTTAGTTGCTGTATAATCACATGAAATGGTTGGTTTACTACTATTAGATATAGGTTTATTATTATTTTTAGACTTAGAAGAATCTAAACTTATTTCTTTATTTCCATTCTTTTTGTCATAAAATATTTTAACTCCTGTTGTTTTACCTCCACCTTCATATTTTATATATATTTTAGAAGGACAACTAAATTTGTTTGTACTCTTACTAACAAAATTAGAGCCTGATAAATAATCACTAAATGAATAATTAGTTCTAAGATTAGAATTAATAACCTCACTCTTAAAATCCTTATTTATCTTCCCTTCTCCATTACTTTCTAAAGTATAACTTATTTCATAATTATCAATTATATATGTACATACAGCCCATCCAAAATTAGGATATTCAACTTCTTCATGTATAACTTTCTTTTCAAAAGCGCAACATAATTTAACGTTCAAAAACATAGAAATTACAAATATCGATATTAAAGATAAAATTTTTTTCATTTATATCCCCCCTACTAATATCCACATACCAAATTAAAAGTTAAATTATAATCGTTAATTTGGTAAGGTGATTTAGGATAAATCATTACATAAGTGTCATTAGGATTACACGACTTATTTGTTCTCCTATTATAAAAATAATCTTTATAATCCAAATCTGTTGCGTTAAACATTTCATTTAATGTGATTTTTATTCCTTCTTTTTCATATACTGCAAAATCATCTTTTAAATTATTATAATATAATTCTTTATATACTTTTTCTCCCATAGATGTTAATGCTTTTTCTAAGTTCTTTCTATCAAAGTAATTATTAACAAACCTACCTATAAAAAATAGTATAGTAAATACAACAATAATACCAATAATTAAAGATAAAACTATTTTTTTGTTTTCTTTTAAATTATCTAATAATTTATCTATTTCCATTTATATTCCTCCTGTTTTACTTATAACAGATTTTACTAAATCAATTATATCAAAAAAAAACAAAATAGTATATAAAAAGATAATAATAATCAGATTAAAAAGCTACAGTTTGGTCAATAGATAGATAAAACTATTTTTCTATTTTTATTATAAACAAGCTTATAATACTTAATATTATGGCTTTTTTCATTATTTTAAAAGATAAATATATATTTTATATATAGAAAAATTAAAGTTTCACTGTGAAATTAAAAACAAACTAAAAATAAAAGCAAGTTTTATAAAAATATTAATATTGTATTAAATAATTTTTATAATTTACTTTTACTATTAATTTTAGAAATATCCACTATATTACTCATCATCTGACACATATTTTCTTTAGTTAAAATTCCACTTTTTTTAAGTTTTAAAAAAATCTCTGTGACTTGTTCTTTATAAGAATTAATAATTTCATAAATTTCAGTACAATCATGACTCATTTGCATAAAATCATCAGTAGAAATTCCTAAAAATGATAATACTGAATGAAATGCTATATAATTTTTATCATCATCTGATAATTTACCATTATATTGCATAGTGTCTATACAATATAATGGTAAATTCATTTCTAAAGAAAGCAATTTTGCTTCTTGATAATAAATATTCAAATCATTTTCCCCTAATCCCAAAAGTACAATACCACATGGTTTAGAATTAACAAGAATTTCATTATAACAACTTGATGAATATAAATCTTCACCTTTTTCTTTTGATCTTGCTATACCAATTTTTTCTATAACTTCTGGAGTTGCAAGAGAAGTTGCTTTTTCTTTATTAACATAGCCTGTCCCAAAAACATTAGAAGCTAAATCGTATGCACTTGTCGTAATAATTTCTGAATTATTTGGGTATATAAATCCAATTTTTCTTAAATCAGCTCCATAAAGTGCTATAAAATCAGAACTTATCATACTACAAGAAGATTGGTTTGGTCTATTAATTAATAAATTAGCTTTATCTCTCAAATTATCACCAGAAATATTTGAAAATAATACTCTAAATTTTCCACTATCATCTATATTATTTGATAAAGAATGTTCCCAAACTTGTTTTATAATTTCTTTATATTGTAATTCAATTTATATTGGCAATACCATTATTTAATTTAACACAATCTATAAGAACATTGTTAATCTGACTTTTATTCAATAATTTTCTATACTCATCGTTAGTAATTAATGATTTTAAAGATTCAATTGCTAAATATAATCCTTCTTTTCCTTGTTTATTTTCATAATTGTTTTTTATGAAATCCATATTTTTGTTTTTACTTATATAATTATACTGATTAATAATGTCATTACTATTTAATGAAAATCCTTCTATTATTTCTTTTAAATTTTCAAGTTCTTGATTACTTTTTATTATTATACTTTCAAATCCATATTTAAATCTAATCATTCCTATTAGTGCTATTAATTTGTCATAGATTGGTTTTATATTTGATTCATCAGATGTTTTTATTTCCTTTTCAATAGAATAAATATAATGCATATCATTATATAATTTATCATTATCATCAAATTTCCATATTTCTCTTTCAAAATTATCTATTAAATCCAAAATATCTTTTTTTAACATTAATATTACATCCTTTCAATCCAACTATTGAAATTGTTAATGATATATTTATTTACTTTTAATTATTCTGAAATGTCTTTACTATTTTGGTTCTATTCTTTTTTAACTACTTTCATTCAATAAGAAATTATAAAAGCTCACAAATATAACTCTATTATCATCCTGCTATTTTAAAAATGATTATATACAATAAATATTTTTTTAAAATATCTCCTACATTTAAAAGAAATTAGAATTCTTGTTCTTTCTTTTCATCATCTCTGATGCTATAAGTAGATTGGATATAATATTTATCACATTCCTTACTAAAAACAAAATCTATTTCTAATTGTTTATAATCCTTTTACTAAATTAATTATACCAAAAAAAAAAACAAAATAGTATATAAAAAGATAGCAAATATTTTGCTATCGTAATTTATACTATTTTATATTTTATCCTGCTGTTGGATCACTACAAGATGTAGATTTACAATTTAGAATACTATCCATACATCCAGTTATAGTAGAACCATCGTCAGCCACAAGACCAACTACAAGCTTAACTACTACAACTACAAAGAATACGATTACTGCTGCAACAATTCTTTTAACAAAAGTTTGTTGTCCTTTTTTAATTTCATCTTCCTTTTGAGCCATTACAGCTTTACCTAAATCTAACATTCCCCAAACTATTAATAAAATTGGCACTACTATTTGAATTGCACTAACTCCTAATGAAACAATGTAAGCTAATTTAGATGGAATACCTGCTTCTCCAACTAATCCAGTACATACATTTAATATTTGTATCATAAATAAAAACCTCCTCTAATAACTATATAATACGTTATTTTCTATATTTTGTCAATACTAGCCAAATAAACCTAATAGCTTATTTTTCTTTTGAGTTCCCATAGGTTGTTGTTTTATAAAACCTAATTTATCTAAGAATGAATTTAGTGCCATAATCTCTTGTTCACGATCATCAAGTGGTGGTATATTATAAAATACCTTCAATCTAGATTCATACTCAAAATCTAGTACATCTTTTGAACTTAAAACACTTTTATTTAAAAGTATTTTTTTACCTTTTAATTCTCCTAAAATTTTATTATTTATTAACATTAATTTATTTAATTTAATAGTTGATGGTTCTAATAGATAAAATATTTCATTACATAATTCTTCTGCTTCTGTACTTTTATTTATATCTACTAAAATAACATCATAAGTACTATATTTAGATATTTTATTACCTATTTCAGTAGAATTAGTACTAACTAGATCTTTATCATTAAAAAACATAAAATCTCTACGATCTACTTCAATAGCAGCTACTTTATAATTTTTTTGCAATTGTTTTTTTAACATATATACTAAAGTAGTTGAACCAGCATCTTCAGTAACATTTTTAAAACCTATAATTTTAACCTGCTTTGGTTCATTTGATGCCGGAGTAACAAAAATAGTTTGTTGAGTTCCACCAGTATTAGAATCATTATTTGAATTACTATCTAATTGATGAATATGAGCTACATCACGATAAGAATTAGGATTATTGTATAAATACATAATACCTTCAGCATTCTTAGTAAAATTATAAATACCCATAGATATCAATTTAGATAAATATTCATTTGAAGAACTTTCAGCTGAATCATCTAAAAGTAATATTATTTTATCCATATCAAGAGCAATTGATAGTTTTTGCAAATTTTTTATATCTTTATAGTTTTTAATTGCAGTTATATCTAGTATCATTCTTTGAAAATAAAAATTTTGAAAAGTAGAAATTATATCATCTACTTCAAATTCTCCGTTAAGACTTTTAATTACATCAATATCTAATTGTTGTAACATTGCTGTATAACGATTTGATATTATAACGTTCATAGCTCACCTCTTTTTATAGTTCATATATAATTCTTGTTTCCCCAGATATTGGAAACTTTAAATAAGATGAAATTACTGGTATATCGAAACTTATAAATACTGTTACATGATAATAAGGACCCTTAACAGTATTAAGGCGATATATACAATATTCATAATTATCTATTGTGTTTATGGCCTTAACACCATTATTATCAGGATATTTAGGACATACATTTTTTTTATTAGTTGTAGGTTTAATAACGCTGTAACCAGCGGACTTTAAGTATTCATCTATTTCTTGTTTTAACTTAGCATTATCATTATCGTAACCTTTATATTTTTCAATAATATTTATCATTCTTGTTCTAATCTTATATGCTTTGGTATAGCTAAGCGAACCAATCAGAATAGTAGAAATAATACCAACAAATATAATTATAATTGTAAATACAGCGGAATTACCAATTGATTCTTTCATGATTCACTTACCTCCTAACCATTAAAGCGATATATACGATTTGATCTAGCATATATTGGTATACGCCAATATGTTTTAATAAGTGGAATATCAAGTGTTATATAAGTTGTTACACCATAACTATCATATCTAGAACTTTCATTAAAACGATAAACACAATAACGATAATTTCCATTATAACTTAATGGTTCTTGACCATTTTTTTTTGGACACTTATGATTTTCTTTAGGCAAATATCCAGTAGTAAGTAATTTATTATCGATATCAGCTATTGCCAAATTATTATATCCTTCAAACTTCTCAATAGAATTTATAATTTTTGTATTAACTTTAAAAGCTTTATAATATGTTAAAGTTGCAGCCAAAATTGCAAATACAACAACAATGAAAATAATGACAATATTGTATAAAAATATACTACCTATGCCTTCTTTCATATTATATCACTTCCTAACCTTTACAAGTCTTATTAGTTTCATCCCACCAATTGGTTACTCCACTACAATTTCCATTTGCCCATGTTCCACCAGCATTTTGACAACATGATCTTTTTGCTGTAGTTTTCATCATATTATTTATAAGAGGTGTTGCTATAGCTACAATTACACCAATTAAAATAATTGTTATTACAGTTAAGTTTGCTTCTCCTGCAGCTTCTTTCACAATATCACCACCTTTACTTTATTAATTTAATTATAACATTTAAATATTTAAACTTCAATAAACTTTACATTAATTGTCACTAAAATTGCATCATAGACATCATAGCAATCAATAAGAAAATTAAAATTCCTCCACCAGTACAACCTAGCATTAACATTGTTTTATTTTCCATTTTTTCTAAACGTTCTTTATATTTTTGTTCACGAGCTTTATTTTGTAATGATGAAATAGTTCTAGAGAACATTAATAATTGTTCTTGTTTATTTTCTTGTGAACCTAAACCCAAACGATAAAGCAATCTCATCATACGCATAGAATCTCTAACTGGATATTCTTTAGCAAAGTCCATATATGGATCAACACTAGAATCTCCAGCATCTATTTTATCAATTAATTTCCTTAATCCTGGTCTAAATACCTCTGGTGCTGTATCGATTGATTTTGCTAAAGCAACTGGGACTGTATAATGTTGAATTAATATTTCTAACCCTTTTAAATAATAAGGTAACATTAAATTAATGTGATGTAGATTAGCATTATAATAAGACTTTAATTTAGTATAAGGCATCTTAAATACTACAAATCCTATTATAAAACAAATAAGAATGTTTACAAAATTTAAATTTGATAAGAATAAGAAGAATAATACAACTATAGTAATTAAAGCTGTTCCTATACGTTTTTGGTATAATTTGTTAACTTCTTCTTCTGTTAGTTTTCCATTATATCTTATATCGAGCAAAAACTTATAATCATCTTCCATTAAAAATCTAAGATATGGTTCAGTATCATTTATAAATTTTTTTGAATCAATAACATGTTGATATTCAAATATTAATAAAACTATTAATCCGATAATTACAAATAACATTATTCTGCCCCCACATCTTCATTATAGTATTTTTCCCCACTAAGTAAAAAATATGTATTTATAATGATAATTCCATGTAATAAGAATTGCATTAAAATATTATCAAGCATTTTAATATAAGATTCTATACCTAGTAAGAATTGTACTAGCATAACCATTAAATAAAGAATTATACCAAATTGTAAGAATTTTTTATGGAAAGTTGCTCTTTCAATACGATCTCTGTAAACATTTTCAACTAACATATCTATATCTAATGACATATTTTCTAATGATTCACCTGAATCTTTTGAACCTTCATTAGTAATTTGTAAAAATAATTGATGCATATTTTTTACAATATAGAAATCATATTTGTTGTTCATATATTCAATAGATTGTTCAATAGTACCATTTTGATAAGCTAAATCGATCATCATTTTTACATCTTCTTTTACAGGGTCTTCTAAAACATCTGAATCATAAACTCCTTCAATAGCTTTAACAAATGATTGAGTAGTTGCGAATTCCATAATTGTATTAGTTGTATATACTTGAATTTGTTCAAATATAAACTCACTATATACTCTTTTGCATCTTAAATAAGTAAGATATGGAATTACAGCGATAGAACAAAGTACATATATAATTGATATAAGTAAATTGTAAAAATACAAATAAGAAATAACTGCTGAAGCGATTGCAAAAATAGTTATTTGTATTGTATATTGTCTAGGAGTATATTCTTGACCTAATTCTTTTACTTTTTCTCTTACTTCTTTAAAAGAATAAGGTGCATATTTTTCATAAGCATTGCCAACATGTTTAGAAATATACTTATAAACATTTTCTCCTCTGTTATTCCTATATATAGCAATATATATAGCAATAGCAGCAACTAAAAAGATTATTAAAAATGTCATGTTGCACCTCCTTATTATTAAAAATCAATTATTTCAGTAAAATCACTAGAAGTTGTTTGATAATCAAATGCGTTTTGATTATTTTCTAATCCATTTTTATTTGTATTAATTATATTTTTAGGTAAACTAACACCTTGTGAATCTAAATAATCTATCAAATATGGACTAGGATTGTTACGAATAACATTTCCTTCTGATGTTTTTCTATAAATTGTGTTATATTCAGCTTTATTATCTTTAGTAACATAAAATTCTGTAACTTCTGCTATTTCACGAACAAATCTCTTAGTTTCCTTATCTTGATAAGCTCTAATATATACCCCAAGTTGAATATACCTATAGATTGATGCTAAAAATTGTTCAATATCTTGATTAGTTTCAAGTAAACTATACATACGGTTTGGTATAGCTGAAGCTTTATCAGCATGGATTGTAGATAGAATATAGTGTCCTGATGAAATAGAGTTACGAATAGCCATTACAGCTTCAGCACTACGAACCTCAGAAAGTAATATCCATTTAGGATTTTGACGCATACATGTAACTAATACATCTGTATAAGATGCTATATTATTAGTTTTCATAGCAACTATATCACGAGTTGGAAAAATTCTATCTAAATGAAGTTCTAATGTATCTTCTATTGTAATAACTTTTTCATTTTCTTTAATCTTAGATGCTAAGTATTTAATAAACTCTGTTTTACCAGATCCAGTTTCACCACTAACAATAATGTTACAGTGTCCTTCAATACATTTAACTAAAAATTCATGAATATCTAATTCTATATATTTATCTTGTAATATTTTTTCTTTTTCAAGTCTTATTTTAGCAGGTGTTTTACGCATAACACAAGCAATACCATTTTTAGCTATTGATTCATGAATAAAGTTAAGACGTAGTTCAGCTCCTTCTGCATCTAGAAATGGATGAGCCATATTAAATGTTTTACCCATTGCATTTGCACATTGAAAAGCTAATTTTTCTATAAAAGCATTATTTACTAAATTATTTTCTATTCTAAAAATTCCTCTAGATAATGTTTTTAACCAAACTTGTCCCCCATTACTGTATGAAATATCAGTAATATCATCATTTTCTAAATATTCCTTAACTGGGCCAAAGTCGATATGTGAAAACATGCTATCAAACATAATTACTCACCATTATCATTATTGTTATTTTTCTTTGTTCCTTCTTGGCCTTCTAATACTATTGTATTAGCATTAATGAAATTCTTTAGATATTCAGTACTAACTCTTGTTTCATCTTCACTTACAGCAGTTCCTCCATGTGGTACTGGAATTAGTTCTACTCCATAATTGCTTAAATATGAAGCTTTTCTAAGTAAAATATGTATTTCTTCATCTAATCCAAAGATAAAATATGCAGCTTGTCTGTCTTCTTCTGTGTTTTCAAATACATTTTTACCACTTGCATCTTTAACAGCAACTACTTCTAAGTCAGCAATAAGTTTTCCAACCATTATCTTACCTGAAGTATCTTCTGCTTTCATATAAATGTCTATTTTATTACCTGGATAGATAGAATTAACAAATGATGATTCTAAATCAACAGGGAATAAATATGGTATTTCATCATCTCCAACTTCAACAAATGCATTATCAGGTAGTTCCCTTTTATCAACAACTGATTCTGTATAGAACATGCTTCCAGCTGGTATTACTGCATTAACTGCTGAATATTTACCAACAACTGCATTAGCAGTTCTATAAACATTATCAGTTATAGAAATAGATGGTACCTCTATAGTAGTAACCATAGCTTCTGTAATTTCTGTTCTAGGTTGAATTGTTTGTGCTGCTACAGGAACAGAAATAGGTGCTACAGCTCCATTTACTTGTGAACTATATCCCCAATATAAAAGTCCTAATATAACTATTACCCCCAAAATTGTAACTGTGTTTTTGTTTTTAAAAAATCTTCTTATTGAAATTATTAAATTATTCATAAATTCATCCCTTTCTTCTAATATGGTGTTTCCAATATTGCATCGATTTTGTTTTCAATATCGAACTCTAAGATTTCGTTTGAGGCATCCTGTCCTTTTTCTGTACTAGAAACTTTCAAACTAACCTTAGGTGGTTCTTCATTAACATCATATATTTCAATCACGTAAGTACGTGCTAATGAAGCATTTTCAGCAAATCTTCTAACAAAATTTTCAGCAAATTTTTCACGGTCTATTCTAATAGTACCATCTTTTCTATAAGAAGCTAAATCTAAAGCATCAAACATAGCTGCTTCTGTTGTTTCTTTTAAAAGATGCATGTTGTGTTCATCAGTATTTGTCAATCTTTGAAATAAGAAGACAAACGCTATTGATATAATTCCTATTGATATAATAAATATCGCCCAAAATGACTCTTTCATATTTTCACTCCTTTTCTATTTTAAATCAAAATCATCTTTTCGACTCAAATAGAATATTAAACTACTACAAACAATTATAATACCGCCAAATAAATAAATACTATATTTAGATAAAAATGAAATAATTTTTTCTATAAATTCATTTTCATCCTCTATGATAGGATCCTCATGTGTTTGTCTCAATTCTTTTTTATATTCTGTTACCCTTTCAACAAAATCATCATATGATAAAGTTATTTTACTCCAACGGTCACACAATTTATAACTTGTTACACCATTACATATAAGATCTTTATAATATTTGTTATATGGTGGTAATGTAACATAATGTGTTATTAAATATTGATTTTTACAGTTTCCCAAACGAGCACGTATTTCAAATTCTATTGTACTCCCAGCACTATAATTATTGATTGTAATTTCGTTTTTATTATTATAATAGTGTGTTACACCATTAGTAACATCATCTATATATAATTCTGGTTGTAAATTATTAATTATAATATCAAAACTGACTTTATTAAATTTACCATCTGCTATTTCTTTATAATCGTAACTAAAATTGAGATTACTAGCTAAAGATTGAAGCCTAGATTTTTCATTATAATCACAATCTGCTTTTACCATGTTAGGTATAAACATCAAAAGACTAAAAATAAGTATTTTTTTTATTCCTTTCATATCATACCCTCCATTATAAGATTATATCATAAACTATTTTTTCTGTCACTACATAATTTTAATTATTTGACATTATATTCATATGAAATATTTCTAACATCAATAATTAAGCTTATACTATCAGCTTTTTCAATTTCTTTTGGAACCTCAATATAATAAGTATTATTTATATTAGTTCTAGTAGGATTAACCTTTTTTAGATTTCTATAATATTTTACTTGTCCATCAATTTCATATTTTATTTGTCCAAAATAATAAATAATGCTATATAAATCATTTATATTTTTATTTTTCAAATCTGGATCTATACTTGAATTTCCTTCTATTTTTAGTAAAGCCTTATCATAATTAGTATCTAGTGTAGGTCTTAAGTATTCAATCGAATCATAGCATTTATCTTTTTCACAATATTTATATGATATTTTATAGTTATCTTTAATTTCAAATGAATCTAAATAAATACTTGTTCCACCTAATATATTTTTATTTAATTCTGTAGTTTTCTTTAAGTCTACTTGATTTATTTCCTCCTCTGAATCTAAATTATGGGGATTAATTTTTACCCTTATATATTTTGTATTTAATTTATTATGTTTAGATTCAATATTATCAATATAACTAAAAATCTTTTTTTCTTTAGCTGAACTTCTTGGTATTTCATATACTAATAATATTTTTTCAAATCCATCTTTACTAATTGTTGAATTATTATAAGAGATTCCTAAATCACTTAATCCTGAATCATATTCATTGTTAGGATAATAAGTATATTTACCAACTTTTAATTGGGCTTTAGTCGTATTAAATTTAAGTTCATCAGAAAGACTAGCCTTTATACTCAACTCTACAACTACTAATAAATTATCTGTTATTATATTATTATTATAATTTTTATTGGTTATATAACTATTACTTACTGACATAGCAAATTCACTAGCAGAAAATACTTCCCTTTGTTTATAAAATTTATTATATATTGTCATATTAATATATATAATAAAACATGTGGCTGAGAAAAGAATCAGAACTGCTATATTTATAAGAAATTTATTTTCTAAATAAACGTACTTAGCAAACCTAAATTTTCTTTTTAGCTCTCTTTTTAAAATATTAGTTTCAATATTTACATCTACTTCAAACTCTTCACTATCTGCAGCTGTTATATCTAGTTCTTCTAAATCATGACCAAAATCAAATTTTTTTATATCGAATCCAGTTGCTCTAATAAATGTAAGTATTACTCCTAAACCTTGGAATAATGTGAGAATTACAAATATATCTCTTAAAAAACGTAGGGTTTTGGTTTCGAGTAATTGTTTTGATAATATAATTGCATTGTTATTTCCAATATTATAGATTATAAAAATTGCTACCATGACTATAACGTTAAAGAAATAAAATGCGATTGTTTTTTTCTTGTAATACATGACTGCTAATAGGATAGAAAATACTATTACTATTATGATTGGAAAAATGAACATCCATGAATTAAATAATTGACCAGCAAAATCTTTCCCCGTTATTAGTTGATTAGAATTTATATATTCCTGAAAAAAATTAAAAACAATATTAGTACGATAAAGCAAATAACTCATTAATAATAGTAATACAATATGGATTAATTTAAAATATTTTATTAAAAATGCATATGGTTTTTTTAATATCATACTAATCCTCCTTATTATCTTAATATTAAGTATAACTCATTTTTAAGCAAATTAAAAGTATAAATGAAAAAATTAATTATTTTTTGTCTAATTTAACATATAGACTTTTACCTATACACAAATTAATCAATTTCATACAATAAAATCAAGGAGGTAAGATGATGAATAACTATAATCAAGCACAAGATTATTATAATTATACAAACAATAATTATAATTTACCAGGATATAATCAAACTAAGGTTGAATCCAATCTTTATAACCCTTATAATGGATTTATTAGAGGAAATATGTTTCCTGAACTTTACAATACGTATAAAATTGATAAACCTTTTGAAATTAAACCTATGAATGAACAAGCAGAACTTCTAACTTATATAGATTCTTTAGATTTTGCAACTATTGATCTTAATTTATATTTAGATAATTTTCCAGATAATAAGGATGCCATAAATCTTTTTAATCAATATCGTTCTTTAAAAGAGCAATATATGAAAGAATACGAAGGTAAATATGGACCATTACTACTTGATAGTGATGCTTTAAATACATATCCATGGATGTGGAATCAAGGTCCATGGCCTTGGGAATAATAGGAGGTTTATATGTGGAAATATGAAAAAAAACTAGAATATCCTGTTAATATTACTAGAAAAGATTTAAAAATGGCTAAATATATTTTAACACAATATGGTGGGCCAGCTGGAGAGCTTGCTGCTGCTTGGCAATATTTAGATCAAAGATACAATATGCCAGATGACAAAGGAAAAGCTTTACTTACTGACATTGGTACAGAAGAACTTGCTCATGTTGAAATTATATCAGCAATGCTTTATCAATTAATGAGAGGGGCTACTATAGAAGAATTAAAAGACGCTGGTCTTGGTGAACATTATGCTCAATTTGGTATGGATTTATTTCCATCAGATTCATTTGGTAATCCATTTTCAATGACTTATATTAAAGTATCTGGTGATTATATAGCAGATATCGAAAGTGATATGGGAGCTGAACAAAGGGCAAGAGCTACTTATGAACATTTAATGGATATGACTGATGATCCAGAAGTACTTGCTCCACTATCTTTTTTAAGACAAAGAGAAATTATTCATTATGAACGTTTTAAAGAATTAAGGGATTATTATCTAAAGAAAAAAATTTAAAATACTCAAAACGAGTATTTTTTATTATACTTTTATAAATTCTTAAATATCATTATAATCTTTATTTATAATTGCCTATATTTTAGAAAATGTTAACATATATTTTTACTTTCAAAAACAGTAAATTAATAATAAAAAAATTTATAATCTTACATATATTACTTAAATTAAAGAATTTTTAATAAAATTTTATATATTAACTTTACCTACTTTAAAGTTTTTTCATTTTTTAATGATATTAAAAAGAATACAAATATGCATTCTAATTTTCATTATATGATAATAATTTTCTAATATCTTTTTCTGTTAAAGAAGATAGAGATTCACTATCACTTTTACCTTCAATTAAATTTTCACTTAATATTTTCTTTTTATCTTGAAGTTCAATTATTCTTTCCTCAATAGTTCCTTTAGTAACTAGTTTAATAACAGAAACTGTTTTAGTTTGACCAATTCTATGAGCTCTATCAGTTGCTTGATTTTCTACTTGAGGATTCCACCAAATATCTAAATGTATTACTGTATCAGCACCTGTTAAATTAAGGCCTGTTCCACCTGATTTAAGTGTTATTAAAAAACAATTAATATCATCATTGTTGAATGATTCAACCATATTCATTCTATCTTTACTTTTAACACTACCATCAATCATATAATAAGATATATTATTTTTATTAAAGATTTCTTTTACATTTTCTAAAATCCTTTTGAAACTACTAAATATTAATATTTTATGGCCATTTAAAATATTTTCTGTAACAATTCTAACCAACTCTTCTATTTTGACTCTTTCTCCATCATAGTTTTCATATAAAACATTAGGGTCAATACAAATTTGTCTTAATTTTGTTAGTAATTGCAATATCTTCATTCTAGATTTTTGGAATCCACCATCTTGTATCATTTCATCCATTTCTTTTTTAGTATCATTTAGTACTTTCAAATAAAGCATTTTTTGTTTTCCAGAAAGATCAATATATATTTTATTTTCTATTTTCTTAGGAAGTGATTTTACAACATCAATTTTCTTTCTTCTAAGAATAAATGGTTTAATTTGATAATTTAAAGTTTTAAGATGTTCTAAATCTTCTTTTGTTACATCTTTAACATTATATTTTTCTTTAAACTTTAAAATACTACTTAAATATCCTGGCATTATAAAATCAAATATACTCCAAAGTTCTGTAACATTATTTTCTAGTGGTGTTCCTGTTAAAGCTATTTTACATTTAGCTTTAATTTTTTTAATTTCTTTAGTCATAGTGGCTTGATAATTTTTAATGTTTTGTGCTTCATCAACAATGCATAATTCAAAATCAATATCTTCATATTCATCTTTATCATTTCTAATTAATCCATAACTAGTGATAAAAATATTATAATCATCTTTTCTATCAAATATTTCTTTTCTTTTTTTCTTGTTGTCTGCTACTACGACATATTTTAATTTAGGACCAAATTTTTCAAATTCTTTTTGCCAATTATATACAAGTGAAGTTGGAACTACTATAATTATTTTAGAATCAGGTTTTTCTTTTAATAATTGTTTTATAAAAACTATTGTTTGAATACTTTTACCTAATCCCATCTCATCAGCTAAAATACCACCCAAATCACACTTGTAAATAGTGGTTAACCATTTAACTCCTTCTTTTTGATAATCTCTTAAAGTTTTTTCATCTGTTTTATCTAATATAATATCTAAATTATTATATTTTTTAAAATTTGTTATAAATTCATCAAATAAATTATTAGTTTTAATATTTTTATATTTGTTTTTCTTTAAACTATCAATATATAGTGCTTGATATTTCGGAATAACAGAACTTCCTTCACTTATAACATCTTTATTTAACTCTAAATCAACAATCAAATCATTTAATTGTTGTAGTTCTTCATTATTTTCCAAAGAAATAACATTATTATTTTTTAATTTATAATATTTTTTCCTTTGTTTTAAAGCTACAAATACATCATTTAAATCTTCACTATTTATTTCATCAACACTGAAACTATAAGACATTATGCCATCTTTTCCAATACTGAAATTATTATTTACGCTTGTTTTTTTAATTATATTAGTATTATCTATTTTTTTACTTGTGAATACTTCATATTTTTTAGATAATTCATCTATTCTTTCATCTAAAAATTCATACATTTCATCGGGATTTTCTATAATAAAGGTTTTTTTATCTTCATAAAAACCATAATCTAATATTTCACTTATTAAATCATATTCAAAATCGTTGTCTCTTAAAATACCTGCTTTATCAAAATAGTTTATTTCTTTATCTTTATATTTTAAGATAATATCACATTTTAATTTAGAATAGGATATATCAAAATATAGTTTAACATCTGGTTTAGTAGGAATAGCTATTTCTGTTATTTCTTCATCAATTATCATATTATTTTTTACTTTATTAAATAATCCATTACTAAATTGATTTAAATCTTTTTTTTCAAAAATTAAATTTTTAATTCGATTATCTTTTAATAATTTTAAGTATTTTCTATCATCATGTTTTAAAATATATAAGTTATTTTTATATAAAGCAAAACGATATTCAATTTCTAAAAATTCATAATTTTCATAATCTTTTATACTTAAAATATAATTATCATCTTTTTTGTTTAGAATATATTCAGTTGGAAACTCTTCTAATACATTATAAATAGTTTTTCCATTTATTTTAAATTCTTTATCTTTTAATAAAATTAAAAATTTTTCAAATTCTCTCACTGATAAACTTAAATCATTTTTTAAATAATAATTATTTTGTTTAGTTTCAATAAAGTCTTTTACAAACATTAAAATTTCAGTATCCTTTTTATCAAAATAATGTAATTTTGAATCATAAGTTAAATTTTTACCAAAACAATAGCTTGTATTATCATTATAAGCATCTAAAAAAGCTTGCATTTTATTAAAATTTGATAAGGTATACTTTTTTTCATTTCCAATATAAAGTCTAAATTCAATAGTATTATAAATTCTATTAAATTCTACATCAATATCTAATTTTTGTTTAACTGTATTAGTTTTAGATATAATGTTGTACTTACTTAATATAGATTTTGACACACTTAATTCATCTATTACTTCAAATTCTATTATATCAGTTATATCTTCAACCAAAACAGCTGCTATATGTTTACATGTCTTCATTTTTTCATATTGCATACATCCACAACTAATACTAGATATTTTCATACCATTATTTTTTATATTAACATTATACCAGCTATTCACTCTTTCTGATCTTACAGAATATTTGTGAACATAATAATTATTTTCCTCATAAGTTTCAACATGTTTGATAAAACTTGAGGGATAAGATCTCCCTTTATAAAATGAATCATATCCAACTAAATTAATTATTAAATTATATAAATTCATAATACCACCACGTTTTTATATAATATCATTTTTGATAACAAAAAGCTATAATAATCTTGCATTTTAACTATTTTCGAGCATTTTTTTATAAATTATTTGTAATAATAATATTGGTGAAATTATGAAAAAAATATTATTAATAACAATTATCTTATTTTTAACAGGTTGTCAAAACAATTATGATTTAAACATTAATAACATTCAATCTATTAAATTTAATGATATTTATTTATTAGAACAAGATTTTAAAGTTATTGAAGAGGAAATCAATAAACTAAATTTTGTTGAAAATAAAATAGATAATAGCGATTCAAAGGATTTAGATATTGTTTCTAATGACAAAATATATAATTTTAAAATTTCTAATAATAGTATTTATTATAAAGAAAATAATAAATACTATATTTCCAAAAGTAGTGATAACTTAAATTCTATTCTAGAATCAATTAAAAATAAGTATACTGATCTATCATTTCTTAAGGTTGAATATGGAGAATGTACCTCATCTAAAGATGATTTAAGCATTAAAATAAATACATCTAACAGTTGTTTAATAATTAATTCAGATAAAGATATTTTTAATTTTAAGATTCATTCATTAAATTCTAATAATAATTTTTCTGAAGAAGAATTGTTATATCAAAAAAATAAAATTGAAAATAATAAAATTATTATAAAATATTTACTTTTAAATACTACTGAAATTAAAATAAGTTTTGATACAGAATACAATTATAATATTTCTATGCTACCAACTTATGAAAACAATGAATTAAAAACTAATATAGAATTTAGCCAAAAAAAATAGGTATAATAACCTATTAATTTTCAGTTTGGTTGTTAGTATCAAATCTACGATTATTGTTTCTATCAGCCTTTTTCTTATCACGACATTCTTTACATCTTACAGGATCATTAGTAAAACCTTTTTCTTCGTAAAAATTTTGTTCTCCAACTGTGAAAATAAATTCTTTACCACAATCTTTACAGATAATTTTTTTATCTTGCTTTTCCATCTACTTACCTCCTTTTTTGTTTATTTTGATTTAATTGTTATTTGTGACTTCAAGGAAGTAATAAAATAATTCTTTAAACCTTTTTTAATATATCATAAATATATAAAATAAACAATCAATTTATTAAAATATATTATATATTTTACATTTTTATTACTTTTTTTCATATATATTAATTGAGGTGATTGTTTGAAGGTTTTAGTTTTATTTGGTGGCAATTCAACTGAGCATGAAGTTTCTATTAAATCTGCTAAATCAATACTTGAAAATATTGATTATAAAAAATTCAATGTTACTTCTGTTGGAATAACTAAAAAAAATGAATGGTTTATTTTTGAAGATAAAGTTAAACTATTAAATAAAAATTGGTTAAAATCAAAGGTTACTAAAATTAATAATATTGTAGAATTTGTAAAAGATTTTGATGTGGTTTTTCCTATTATTCATGGTAATGGTGGAGAAGATGGTAAATTACAAGGATTTTTAGATTTATTTGATATTAATTATATAGGTTCTAATACTTTAGCAAGTTCTGTAGGAATGGATAAAGAATTTGCTAAAATTATTTTTAATCATTTAAATATTCCACAAGTTCCATATATATGTGTAAATAAAAATTACAACATCAATGATATAGAAGAAGCTTTAAAATATCCAATGATTATAAAGCCAGCTAATGGTGGATCCTCTATTGGAATTAATAAAGCAAAAAATAAAAAAGAATTAATTAAGTCAATTAAAGTAGCACTAAAATATGATAATAAAATAATAATAGAAGAGTTTATTAAAGCTAGAGAATTAGAATGTGCTGTACTAGAAGATAAAGAATTAATTATTTCTGATATTGGTGAAATTAATTCATGTAATGAATTTTATGATTTTGATGCTAAATATAAAAAGAATTCTGAAACTAAAATAGCTAATTTAGACTCAAAGGTTTCTGATAAAATCAAAGAATATGCTAAAAAAACATTTATTGGAATAAATGCTAGGGGGCTTTCTAGAATTGATTTTTTCTATGATGAAGTTAATGATAAAATTTATTTAAATGAAATTAATACTTTACCAGGTTTTACTACTATTAGTATGTATCCTAAATTGATTACTAATGATAAATTATCATATACTGATTTAATAACAACATTAATTAAAAATTGTAAATAATTTTAAAATAATCACCTATTAAAAGTGATTATTTTGTGTTTAATTTATAATAATATTCTAGTTTTTCTTTTGAATAATTAGTTACCTTACCACTCGGTAAAATAAGCATTCTATTAATACCAATTTCTTCTACAAAACTTGGATTATGACTAACTAAAATAATAGTTCCTTCATAGTTTTTAAAGTTTTCTCCAATTACTCTTTGAGTTTCAGGGTCTAAATGATTAGTAGGCTCATCTAACACAAGTAAATTAGCTTTTTCTAACATTATTTTAGCAAGCGCTACTCTAGCTTTTTCACCAGGTGATAAAATTTTTACTTTTTTAAAAACATCATCACCACTAAATAAGAAACTTCCTAATATTGTCCTTAAATCTTTTTCACTATAATCATTTGTATTTAAATTGTCTAGTATTGTTTTACTTGAATCTAAAAGTTCTAATTCTTGAGCATAATATGCAATATCAGTTTTACTTCCAAACCAAATATTACCTTCTAATGGTTTTAAAGAACCAACTATTAGTTTTAGTAAAGTAGACTTCCCAACACCATTTTCACCAACTATTAAAAATCTTTCTTTATTATTTATAACTAATGATAAATTATTAATAAGTATTTTATCATAACCAAAACTTATATTGTTAATTTTAATAGGTATTTTACTTCCTTCTCTATTTGGTTTAATATTAAGTTTTACTTTTTTCAAAACCTTATCTTCTAAAGTTCTATTTTCTAGTTTTTTATTTAATACTTTTTCGCGACTTTCGGCCATCCTTTTTCTTTTTCCAGATGAATTAGAATATTTTAAAACAATATTTCTTAAGGATTCTATTTCTTTATTTTCTTGTTCAATTATTCTTTGTTTTAACTCTTTTTCTTGTTTTAGTTTTTTTTGATATGTTGAATAATTTCCTGTATATATTTTTGTTTTTTTACTAGCTTTATCAATATATAAAATTTTATTAACAATTTCATCTAAAAATGTAATATCATGAGATATAATCAAAACCATTCCTTTATATTTTTTTAAATAGTTTATAATATAATTTCTAGTTTCTACATCTAAATGATTGGTTGGTTCATCAAGTAATAATATTTCAGGATTAGAATAAATAAGATGCGCAAATGCTATTTTAGATTTTTGACCACCTGATAAATCTATTAATTTTTTATCTAATAAATTACTATTAATATGCATATTATCTATTATTTCCATCATAATATTTTCAGCGTTATAACAATCATAATATTCTAATTTTTCTTGAGTTTTAGAAATTTGTTTTAAAATTTTATCTTGTTTATTTATATCAGAATTAGCTACTTCCTCATATAAATTAGTCAATTTTTTATTTAATTTATCAATTGGTCTAGCACTCATTATATAATCAAATACGGTTATATCTTTATCTTCTAACACTATCTCTTGAGGTAAATATCCAATTCTTTTTTGATTATCTACTTTAATTTTACCACTATCTAATTCTATATCTTTTAAAATAACTTTAAAAAGAGTAGTTTTTCCTGCTCCATTTACACCTACTACTCCAACTTTATCTAAATCATTTATATTAAAATTCGCACTTTCATATATTGTTTCTAAATTGAAAGCTAAACTAATATCTTCTGCTCTCACTTAAATCACCACAACTATTTTATCATATATTAATCATTTTTAGTATAAAATAATTGATCTGGTTTCATATTAAAAATATCAGCTATTCTAACAGCCATATCATAATATAACCTCTTCTTTTTGTTTTCTAATTGAGAATAAAAAGATATAGTTATACTAAGCATTCCTGCCATTTGTTTTTGAGTAATTTTTTCTTGTTTTCTCTTCATTTTCAGTTTATCAGTATAATACACAAAATCACCTCTAGTTAATTATAACGTTATATAGACTATTAGTCTAGAATTAAAATGCAGTTTATATGAGAAAATTGAGATAGGTGATAGTATGTCTATTAACAAAGAAAAAGATATTTATAATATTGTTGGCTCAAATATTAAAAAGTATAGAAAAGAAAAGGGTTTAACTCAACACAAGCTTGCTGATTCAATACCCGTTAGTGATAGTTTTGTAGCCAAACTAGAATCTATTACTCATCAAACTATTTCAATTGATATGTTAGAAAGATTTGCTGAAGTATTAAACAAAGAAATTTATTTATTCTTTATAGATCACGAAAAAAAGGACTCAAAGTGAGTCGTTTTTTTATATAACTAAATATTAAAGAAATTATCTATACCAATTACACCATCATAATAATAATTCATAATTTCAATACATAATTTTATTTTTTCTTTATTAACAATATTTAAATATTTATCTAAGTTTAAATTAGTCACAATATCTCTCCTTTATCTTATTTCTAGCACTATATAAATAGTATTTTATGTTAGATTCACTAGTATTTAATTCTTTACTAATTTCTTTTACTGAAGGGTCATTAAGATAATATTAAATGATAATTTTTCTTTTTGTGTTAATCCTATATTATCTAAATTATTTATGATTTCTTTATATATAATTTTATCTACCACTTCTACTTTATATCCTAACTCAGGTGTTTCATTATATACTGTATTATTTTTTTCTTTAATATAACATTTTGCTTTAGTACACCATAAATTATAAGCAATTTTCTATTTTTATATTTTTATTTAAATATTCAAATATTACAAACACTATTTGTTAAATCTTCAACATCCTCTTTATTATTAGTTTTTTCACCATCCAATTATATATTTTTAAGAAATATTTATCATAAATTTTATCTACAATAGTCACCTTCCACTTATATAGTAATTAATTAAATAAAATGGTTAGAAATTTATATTTATTTTATTATAACACTTTAATTGTTAAATTTATTATAAAATTAAAAACGATTCGAAATTCAAATCGTTATTTTTTAGCATCATATTTTTTTCTTTCATTAGTATTTAAAACTTTTTTTCTAAGACGGAAAGTGACAGGTGTTACTTCAACATATTCATCATCATTAATAAAATCAAGTGCTGTTTCTAGGCTAAGTATTTTTGGTCTTTTTAAAACAACTGTATGATCTTTACTAGAACTTCTGGTATTAGTTAAATTTTTACCTTTAACAACATTTACAGCTAAATCATTATCATGATTATTTTCACCAACTATCATACCTTCATAAACATCAGTTCCTGGTTCTACAAACATAACTCCCCTATCTTCAAGTTGTCCTAGAGCATATGCTGTTGTTTTGCCATTTTCTATTGAAACTAGTACACCATTTTTTCTAGCTCCAACATTATTTCCAGCCATTTTACGATATTCTTTATAAGTATGATTCATAATTCCATAACCTTTTGTCATTGTCATAAATTCAGTTGAAAAACCAATTAAACCACGAGAAGGAATTGTATATAAAAGTCTTACTTGATTTTCATGATTAACCATATTTTCCATTGTTCCTTCACGATTACCTAATGCTTCTATAACTGGACCTACATATTCTTCTGGAACATCTATTTGTAATTCTTCAAATGGTTCACATTTAACTCCATCTATTTCTTTTATAATTACTTGTGGTTTTGAAACTTGAAGTTCATATCCTTCTCTACGCATATTTTCAATTAAAATTGATAAATGTAATTCTCCACGACCAGATACTATCCAAGATTCATTATCACTTTTTTCTACTTTTAATGATACATCTCTTTCAGTTTCTTTAAATAAACGTTCTTCTATCTTTCTAGCTGTTAAAAATTTACCTTCTTTTCCAGCAAATGGACTAGTATTTGTTCCAAATGTCATTTGCAATGTAGGTTCATCAATTCTAAGAACAGGAAGAGCTTCTTCTTTACCTAACTCACATATAGTTTCTCCTACTGATATATCAGATAGTCCTGCTATAGCGATAATATCTCCAGCTTCTGCTTCTTCTATTTCAATTCTTTTAAGTCCTACATAACCAAACATTTTTTGAATTCTAAATTGTTTTACACTACCATCTAAACGCATACAAGATACAGTTTGATTTACTTTTATTTTTCCTCTTTTAACAACGCCAATACCAATACGTCCAACATAATCATTATAATCTAGGAGTGCTGGTTGAAATTGAAGTGTTCCTTCCTCTATTTTTGGTGATGGTATATAATTTATAATTGTATCTAATATATATTTCATAGTATTTTCTTGAGTTTCAAGTTCTGGATTTAAACTAGATGTACCATTAATAGCGGATGCATAAACTACTGGAAAATCTAATTGATCAATATCAGCTCCTAATTCAATAAATAAATCTAATACCTCGTCCACTACCTCTTTTGGACGAGCAGTTGGTTTATCTATTTTGTTTACTACAACTATTGGAGTAACACCTGCATCTAAGGCTTTTTTAAGTACGAATCTAGTTTGAGGCATTGTTCCTTCATAAGCATCTACTACAAGTAAAACTCCATCAACCATATTCATAATACGTTCTACTTCACCACCAAAATCAGCATGTCCTGGAGTATCCAGTATATTAATACGATATCCTTCATAATCAATAGCAGTAGTTTTAGCAAGTATTGTTATTCCTCTTTCTCTTTCAATATCATTAGAATCCATTGCTCTTTCTTGAACTTCTTCATTTTCTCTAAATGTACCTGACATTTGTAATAATTTATCAACTAAAGTTGTTTTACCATGGTCAACATGGGCTATAATTGCTATGTTCTTCTTATTTTTCATAAATACACTCTTCTTTCGACTTGAGTAATTATACCACAAACATTTATTTATGTAAATAAAAGATTTATAGTTGCAGATTAAATACAAATCTATTATAATAATAAAGGTGATATGTTTGAAAAAAGTAGTTGTATTTTTAATTATATTTTTATCAATTAGTAATGTTTATGCGAAAGAAAAAAAGGAAGTTACTTTTAAGGATTGTGTAGATGGAGATACTGCTAAGGTAATATTAAATAAAGAAAAAATTAAAATTCGCTTTTTAGCAATTGATACACCTGAAACTAAACATCCTACTAAAGGTGAAGAACCCTATGGCAAAGAAGCTAGTAATTATACATGTAACTCTTTAAAAAATGCTTCTAAAATTGAAATAGAATATGATGAAAATAGTGATAAACTAGATAAATATAATCGTCATTTAGTTTGGGTTTTTACAGATAATGAATTATTACAGGAAAAATTAATTGAAAATGGTCTAGCCAAAGTAGCATACCTATATGATGATTACAAATATACATCTATTTTAAAAAGTAAAGAATTAATAGCTAAAACTAAAAAAGTAGGTATTTGGAATAATGAAATAGACTATATAAAAGTAGGAATGTTTATAATTGTTATTATTGTTGTTATAATTCTTTTTATAACTAATCAAAAATTTAGAAAAAAAGCTACTAATAAACTTAAAAGAAATGCTAAAAAAGAATTAAGAAAATTACTAAAATAAAGAGGTAATATGAAATATAAAGTTTTAATTGATACTTGTATATATAAACAAATGCAATATAAATTTAAAGAACCTTATAATTTAACTTTGGATTTATTAAAACAACAAATTGATATAAATAAAATAGAAATACTAATGCCAATCATAGTAAAGAAAGAAATAGAAAAACATTTAACTCCTAATATTGAGCAAATAAATACTCATTTGAAAAATGCTATCAAAGAAGCAACAAGGAATTATCCTTGGTTTATTGATCAGTATTATGATTTTAAATTAAAAGCCATTATAAAAGATGATACTTTAGATACCTTTAAATCTTTTATTAAAATTTTAAATGTAAAGTTATACCCCTCTCTTATTTAAGCATAGAAAAAGTATTTGAAGATTATTTTAAGGATAAATATCCATTTGAAAGCAAAAAAAATAAGAAAAATGAATTTCCTGATGCTTGTTCTATTAATATGATTAAAAACTATTTAAAGAATGATTTAAAAAACTTATTAGTTATTACAACAGATGATGGATTTAAAAATAGTTTTCCTAAATATGTAAAAGTATTTTCTTCTATAAATCAAATGTTATCTTTTTTAAATTCTAGTTTAGATGGTTTGAAGGATTATAATTTACATTTAAGAAGAATTGAAACCACTAAAAATGATACTTTAATAAATATGATTCAAAAAGATGCTGATAATCTAAAATGTAATATAATATCTCATTATAATAATATAGATTTCTCAAAATTTAAAAATATTTTTATATATAGTATTAGCAACTATACTTTAATTGGTATTAAAAACGATATTGTGTATATATCAGTAGAGGCTAATTATTTTAGTGAGATAGAAATCCATAAAACCAATCCTATAATTGATCAAAATAATGTAGATACATATGAATATCAAGATAAATTAATATATAATTTAGAAATTAAAATTATTGATATTGATAAATATAAAATTAATAAAGTGAAAAATAATCTAATTGATGATACAATCAATATACATATCAATAATTTATTTAAAATAGTTAAATGTTTAGACATCTAACTATTTTTTATCTTATCATTTCTTTTAAAATATAATCAACTGTTATTTTTATATCAGGAAAAACATCAATATGATCTAATTCTTCTCTACTAAACCAACATATAACTGTAGATTCATCTGATATTTTTTCTTCTATTTCTCCCTTAGGTACACCAGCATATATAATATCGATATGAGTATCACCTTGTAAATTTCTATTTTTTTGTATTCCTAATGGTCTAATAAAATCATCTTCCCTTGGAAATCTTTCTCCTAATAGTTTTATTTTTAAACCAGTTTCTTCATACACTTCTCGTATGGCTGCTTCTTCTGGAACTTCATTATCTTCTATATGTCCCCCTGGTTGAACCCATTTATTAAACTTTTTATGTTTTACTAATAATACTTTTTTATTAATAGGATTTATTACAAATACTGATGCACAAAAATGTCTTGTCATATAATCACCTTTTTTATTATATCAAAGAAAAACATTATTAAAAACAACTATATGTCTAATAATGTAAATTATTCTAATACATTATGAATTTTATCATGATAGTTTCTTTCATAAACTGTTATTTTATCATTATTATCTAGTGTAGCAAGTAATACATTATCTAAAGTTTTATAACCTTTTACTTTTAATTCTTTTTCTAACCAATCCTCATCTTTTTTCATATTTTTTAAATTATTATACATTATTTTACCATCGATTATAATATTTGCTGTAAGTTCTTGTTTAGAAGGTTTTAAATTCATATCTTTAATTGTAACTGGTATATATTCTCCTTTAGGTAAAATACTAACTTTCCCATTAACTTCCATTAAAGCATATTCAATTTGACTTATATCAAAATAGCCATTTCCTCTACATTCTTCTAATAAATCATTAATATCAAATTTAACTTTTTTTAAATTTTTTTCAATTAATTTACCATTTTGAATTAATATAGTTGGAGTACCTATAAAAAATCTACGCAATACTATACTTTTCATAGTAAGATAAGAAACTAAATAAGCAACAAGTCCAAAAACTATTATAGCCGTAAGACCATTTAAATATTGAGATTCGATATTAATAGTCATTTCAGCAGCAAAGTTACCAATTGATATTCCAATTACATAATCAAATAATGATAATTGTGATACCTGTTTTTTACCTAATAATTTGGTAATTAAAAAAAGGGTTGTTAAAGATACTAAAGCTCTAACTACAGTATCTAAGACTTCTATCCATTTTATATCAAAAAAATTCATATAATCACCTATAATTATTATGAACTTTTTTAATTAAATTATTTATTTTTTTTACTATTTGAATTTTTATTTTCTTTTTTGTGTATTATTTTGCTTAATATATTTCTAGGTTCTAATGATTCATGCTCTACTACTACATCTGTTTTAACTACAAATAATACAACTATAAATAAAAGTATTCCATATATAATATATCCAAGCATTTGATCTTTTAGAAAATATATAATTGAAGCTGCTGCAAATAATAAATCTATAGCATATATAATTAAAACGGTTGCTTTTTGTGAAAAATTTCTTTTTAAAAGTTGATGGTGAATATGAAATTTATCAGGAGTTGAAATACTTTCACCTTTAAGAAGTCTACGAATTATTGCGAATAAAGTATCAAGAATAGGGATTGCTAATATCAAAAGTGGAATAATAAGAGAAGTCATTGTTACATTTTTAAAACCTAAAAGAGCTATTACTGCTATCATAAATCCTAAAAACATAGAACCAGAATCTCCCATAAAAATACTAGCGGGATTAAAGTTATGAACTAAAAATCCTAAAGTTGAACCTAACATTACAAATGTAAGAACACAATCTAAACTAAATTTGCCTTGAATAGCTGCAATTATACCAATTGTTAAAAAATAAATTGAACTAATTCCACTAGCTAATCCATCTAAGCCATCAACTAAGTTAATACAATTAATACATCCTAATATAAAGAAAACAGTTATTGGATAAGCAAGGACTCCAAAATCAACATAAAAACCAAAAGCACTTAAATCATGCATAATTATATTTCCATAAAATACTATAATACAAGCAGATACTAATTGTCCTATAAATTTGGCGCTTGCTTTTAAAGGTTTTATATCATCAACCACTCCTGTTAAAACAATAATAAAACTTCCAATTAAAATAGAATTCATAATAGAACTAGCTCTACCATATAACATATATCCTAATAAAAATCCTAAAAATATTCCAAGACCACCTAACCTAGGCATTGAATTTTTATGAACTTTTCTTTCATTAGGAATATCTAATGCTCCTACATGAAAAGCTATATTTTTAATAAATGGTATAATAATAAATACAAATAAAAATGTTGTTAAAACCATTATAAATATCTTTGATAATTCTTCATTTAACACATACATCACCATTTACATTATACCACAATATATACTATTTATAATAAATTATAATTTAAACATTTTTATTTTTTTTAATTCATAAACTTTTTCATCAAATCCATTTAATTTATTATAAAGTTGCCACAAAACATATGATGGTACTTTTCTATCAGGATATTTCAATAAACTTTCATCAAATTTATATATAGGTAATATACGCATTTTGTGACCAGCACATAGATATTCTGTTTCTTTATAACTAAAAGGTTTATCATCAAGTATTATCACTTCATAAGTAAATATATTTAAAATATGTATATAATAATTATCCTTAGCAACTATACGATCGTTTTCTAACCCTAGCTGTTTGTCTTTTAACCTAGTAAGTTTAACAATACTATAAAGCTCCTATAAACAATAACACAAAAATTTAACTTTTTATTATTTTATTTATTTGTGATACACTAAGTCCTGATATTTCTGATATTAAAGGTATATCAAATTCTTTTTTTAACATGTTATTAATCATTAATTGTTGTTGTTTTATTTTTCCTTTTTTTATT
>CANSFI010000006.1 GCA_947646095.1 uncultured Mycoplasmatota bacterium | reverse complement strand
ATCAAAAAATGCACCCGTTAGGGTGGCGAATGAAATTTATTTCATTCTTTTTTTAGTTTAATTTATAAAATATAAAGTTTTTGGTATTAAGAGTAGACAAAAGTAAATTTATATTATAAAATTAATATAATATAAAACATAAATATAGTAGAATAAATAAGTTGATAAAATGAATAAAAAGAATGGATTTACTTTAATAGAGTTACTCGCTGTAATAATAATATTTTCTGTAATAGCATTTATTACAATACCAGTAATAATGAATAAAAACTTAGGCAATATATTAGCTTGGATATCAAAAGAAGATTATGAAACCTCAGGTGGTACAAATTATGGAACATATGGAAACAATGAATTAGGTCCATTAACAGCACTCGAAGTATTAGAAGAGAGAACCAAAAATTGGACAAATATAAAATCATACGACTATGAACTTATAGATGATAAAACAGATTATTATGGAGTGCAAGTAAGATATCAACCAATCAAAAGAACAAATGTAAGAGCAAGGATGCTAACATATACAGAAGCAAATAGTTTAGGTTGTACAAGTTCAAACAAAAGTTGTCCAACTTGGTTATATGAAAATACAAGTGATTTAAGTACTGAAGAAGCACCATATGGATATTGGTTATCAACAGCAGCCTCTACTTATGGTTATAATGTTTATCGTATAAGATATGCTGGTGATATAAATTGTATACGTGTTTATAATAATCTTGGAGTAAGACCAGTTATAAAAGTACCAAAAACTAATAATTAAAAAATAAAAGGAGTGTGATTTATGAACAATTTATATGATAGTAGTTTTTCTAATACTATAAAGAAAAAAATAAATAATGGTGAATTTAAAACAAAGGAAGATTTGATAAACTATTTAAAAAATTTAAATAATTTATTTTTTATTGATATTGAGTTATCTAAACAATTAGAAAGTCAAGGGTTTAATTTAAATAGTGATAGTTTAAATGAATTAACAGTAAGACTTTTGGATTATTATGATAAAACTAAAACCAATATATCTTCTTTAAACTTAGATGGTGTTTCACAAATTAAAATTGATAATAAAGAATATATAAAAATAAGAAATGATGATGGAAGTTATAAAGTATTTGATGATAGTATGAGTAATGATAGTTTTGTAAAACAATTCCAAGATAGACAAAATAACTCATTTAATTATCAAACTAATGATGGTGTTAAAAATAGAAATGAAATTATAAAGGATATGGAAAAGGATAAAGAAGGAGCTAATCTTGATTCGTCTGTTGATATAAATACTCGTAGACTTACACAAGAAGAACAAAAAGAATTTAGCGCTATTATGAAAATGAGTAATATGGATAAAATGAATTTTGTAGTTGATCCAGTAAGAAATATTTATATTAATAAAGATACTGGTGAAGTATATTATGCTTATAAAAATAAAGAAGGTAAAATAGAGGTAAGGAAAACTGATGAACAAACTGTTGTTACAGAAAAGAAAAATGTATCTTATATAGATGAAAGTAATATTGAAAATAATATAGATGTTGAAAATCCTATAGAAGATAATTTTGATAAATTAGATGATTTTGAATTACAGTATATAGTAAATAATAGATTATCTTCTCTAACTTTAGAACAACAAGAAAAACTAAATAGAATAATAGAACAAAGAAAACAAGAAAAAAATCAAGAAGTTAAAGAAGAGCAAATAGATAAACCTAAAATAATGAGATTTGGAGTATTACAAAAACCTAATAATGGTTTTATAGATGTACTAATTCTTTGTTTAATAACAGCACTATATGGATTAGGTATAATACTATATATAATTATTAAAATATAGGACTAAAAATAGTTCTTTTTTATATAAATTATTTTATAAATTAAATTTATGTAAATGAGAATGGTGGAAATAGTAACAACATCAATAATATTTATTATAACAAAAACTAATCTAATAAGATTAGTTATAAAAGTTAAATATTAAAATTAATAAGTAATAATTATGTAAATGGTTATTACACCTTAAAGTTAAAGAGAATTCTCATTGTTTTTTATCTTTATAACTGGTATAATTTAATTAGGGTGATAATATGGAATTTAATTATAATTTAAGTAGAAGAGATTACAAAAAAATGATTTATGAAAGAAATAATAGAACAACTTTTATTTATATAATTATTATGTCAATAGTTTTTCTTCTTGGTACTATTAATTTCCTTGTTGATAATACTTTATTAATATTTATATTATATATAATATTTTGTTTACTTATGGTATTCATATTATTTATATTAAATAAACTAATAACAATATTATTTGTTAAATATAATGAAAAACATTTAAATATAAAATATGGAATATATCATTTAAAATTAACTAAAGATAAAATAATAGAAACAATAGATGATGTCAAACAAGAGATAGAATTTAATAATATTAAAAATATAAACTATAAAAAGGATAGTATTATTATATATCCAAATAATAAAAGAATAATGGTTGTATTTAAAAAACAATTATTTGAAAAAGGACAAGAATTTGATAAACTTGTTAAATATTTAAAAGAAAAAGTAATTATTAAAAAATAATGGTTATAATAAAAGGGAGGAATTAATATGACACCACATATAGAAGCTAAAAAAGATGAAATTGCTAAAGTAGTTATTATGCCAGGAGATCCTAAAAGAGCAACTTTTATTGCTACTAATTATTTAAAAGATTATAAACTAGTAAATGAAGTAAGAGGTATTTATGCTTATACTGGTTATTATAATAATACTAAAGTAACAGTTATGGCATCAGGAATGGGGATGCCTAGTATGGGCATATATGCTTATGAATTATTTAAATTTTATAATGTTGATAAAATTATTAGAATAGGATCTTGTGGAGGCTATTTAAAAGAACTAAAATTATTTGATATTATTTTATCAGAACAAGTATATAATGAAGGTGATTTTGCCTTAACACTAAATAATGATAAATGTCATTTAGTTAGTGCATCTAAAAAGTTAAACAAAAAAATAAAAGAAACTGCTATAAAAAATAATATAAGACTATATACAGGCAATACTGTTTGTAGTGAGGTATTTGATTCATATATGACTGATTCTAGTAAATTTTTAGAAAGAATACCTGGATACCTAAATGTTATAGCTTCAGAAATGGAGGCTTTTGCTTTATTTTATATAGCTGATATGTTAAAACGTGATGCGGCTTGTTTAATGACTGTTGTTGATTCAAAACACATTAATGAAATTGTAACTCCAGAAAAGAGAGAAAAAAATTTAAAAATAATGATAGAACTTGCACTAAAATCAGTTGAAGAAGGTGAATAAATGAATTATGAAAAAATAAACACAATAGCTTATAATCTACACTTAATAAAAACTAGTAAATTTAAAACAATTAAAATTAAAATAAACTTTAAAAGAATTATAAAAAAAGAAGAAATAGTTTATAGAAATATGTTAATTAATTTACTTATAGAATCAACTAAAAAATATCCTAATGCTCGTTTAATAGAAATAGAAAGCCAGAATTTATATAATGTTGGTTTCGGTTCTGGGACTACCAAATCAGGTAATTATCATATTATTAGTTTTGATCTTTCATTTTTAAATGAAAAATATACCGAAATTGGAATGAATGAAAAATCTTTACAATTTTTCTTAGATTTTATTTTTAACCCTAATGTAATAGATAAAAAGTTTAATGAAAAATCATTTAATATATCAAAAAATATATTAAGAGATGATATCTTGTCTTTCGATGACTCACCAAGTCGTTATAGTAATTCAAAACTATTAGAAGCAATGGTACCAGATACCCCTACAGCATACAATTCATTTGGATATTTAGAGGATTTAGAACAAGTTACACCTAAAAATTTATATGATTATTATGAAAGTGTTTTAAGTAAAGATTTAGTTGACATTTTTGTGATAGGTGATATAGATAAAATAGAAATAAAAAAATTAATTAAAAATAATTTTAATATTAATACATTAAAAAAAGAAAAACAAACACATTTTATAGAAAATAAAAAATTTAAGTCTAAATTTCATAAAATAAAAGAAAGTAAAGAATTAGAACAAAGTACATTATTATTAGGATATAAAATAGAACCAATGACTAGAATTGAAAAACTTTATGTATCATATATTTATTCTTATATTTTAGGTGGTAGTTCAGATTCTAAATTATTTAAAAATGTTAGAGAAAAAAATTCTCTTTGTTATAGTATAAGTTCTAGTATCTATGGTGTTAGTGATTTAATGGTTATAAATTGTGGTATAAATGCTAAAGATTCAAATAAAGTTATTAAATTAATTAAAGATCAAGTTAAAAAAATGCAAAAAGGTGATTTTAAAGAAGAAGAAATAGAAAAAGCTAAAACAACTTATTTAGCTTCATTAAAAGGATTGGACGATTATCCTAATTCTATTTTAAATATATATATTTCAAAAGAATATCTTGATTATGATTTAACAGAGGAAAGAAAAAAACAGATAGAAAAGATAACTAAAGAAGATATAGTATCTTTATCTAAAAAGATTCATCCAGATACTATCTTCTTATTAGAAGGGAGTAAGAAATGAGAAAGATACCATTATCTAAATTAGATATTAATGTTTTTTATGAAAAACTAGAAAATGGTTTAGAAGTATTTATTGCTCCTAAAAATAATGTTAATAATATATATGCTACATATTCAACTAAATATGGCTCTAATCAAAATGATTTTGTACCTATTAATCAAAATAAAATGATTACAGTACCTCTTGGAATTGCTCATTTTTTAGAACATCAACTTTTCAATCAGGAAGATAAAACAGATGTTATGGCCTTTTATAGTGAACGTGGTACAGATGTAAATGCTAATACCAATAAACTTAAAACAACTTATTTATTTGAGGGACCAGACTTTTTTGAAGAAAATCTAAAATTTCTTTTAAATTATGTAGAAAAACCTTATTTTACTGATGAAAGTGTTAATAAAGAAAAAGGAATTGTTGAACAAGAAATTAAAATGTATCAAGATAGACCTTTCACTAGACTTTATGAAGGAATTACCTATAATGCATTTCATGAACATCCTATTAAATATCCTATTATTGGTAATATAGAAAGTATTAATAAAGTAACAAAAGATGATTTGTATACTTGCTATAATACATTTTATCATCCTTCTAATATGTTTATAGTTATAACTGGAAATGTAGATCCAATAAATACTATTGAAATAATAAAACAACATGAAAATGAAAGAAGTTTAGAAAAACAAAAACCTATTAAATTACAAACATATAATGAACCTGATACAGTAGAAAAGAAGGAAGAAGAAATAAATTTAAATGTTACTATTCCTAAGGTAGCAATCGCTTTTAAAATAAATATTTCCAAAATCAAAAAAGTTCCTAAAATAGAAATAGTAACTTATCTTAATATTTTATTTTCATTAAAATTAGGAAGTACTTCTGAATTTTGTGAAAACTTAAAAGAAGAACAAATTATTACATCTTTTATTAATAACTATATATTAGATACTGATAAGCATGCCTTAGTAATTATAGTTACAGAATCTAAACAACCTAAAGAATTTATTAAAAGAGTTAGAAGAGAATTAACTAATTTAAGTATACTAGAATCAGATTTAGAAAGAATAAAAAAGACATATATTTCAAATGTTATATATGCTAGTGATAGTATTACAAGTATAAATAGTAAAATTATGAGTAATGTGGTTAAGTATAATAAAGTTTTAAATGATGATATAGAAATTATTGAAAAATATAATATGGATGAAATGAAAGAAGTAATTAAATCAATAAATTTAGACAATTATACAACTTATATAGTAAATCCCTTAAAAAAAAATAAAGACATCTAAAAATTTAGGTGTTTTTTTGTGAATTTATATTATAATTTTAATTTCTATTAACAATTATATATAATAAAAATAATATTTATATTGTAAAATTATTACAGCCAAAAATACATATATAGTAAATTAATAAGATGAAAAATAAAAAAGGTTTTACTTTGATAGAATTACTTGCAGTCATAATAATATTAGTTATAATAGCTTTAATTACAGTACCAGTAATAATTAATATAATAGAGCGTGCAGAAAGAAGTGCATTTAAAGATTCAGCATATGGAATAATAAAAGCAGGAGAGGTGTATTATTCTAATAAATGATTAGATCAAAATGGAATTAAAGAAACAACATTTACTTTTTCAACTGCAGAAGGCTTAGAAATAAAAGAAAAGAAATCTACAAGTGGTAATATGATTATATCAACAACTGGAAAAATAGAACTTGCTATAAGTAATGGAAAATATTGTATAACCAAAAGCTATGAAGATAATGATATAACTATAGAAAATAATTTAAATAAGTGTAATATTGGAAATAATGATGAAAATAATAATAAAGAACTAATAAAAGATTTTGGAATAAAGTTACACTTTGAAGAACAAGTAAATTTAAAATTAAGTGAAGAATTAGAAAAAATAGATAAAAGTAAATTAAAATGGACAAGTAGTGATTCCCCTATTGTAAGTGTCAGTAATAATGGTTTAATAACAGGAGTATCTCCAGGAGATGCAAAAGTAACAGTAGAAGCATTAGATGGAAGTAATATAAAACAAATAGTAGATGTAAAAGTTTTGATATTTAAAGCAACAGATAATTGTTTAAGAGATGAAGATAGAAAGTGTACAAGTGGAACACTAATACCAGTTAGAGTGAACAAAACAACAACATATAATTTTTATGTAATAAATGATACAGGAAGTGATTTAACATTAATAATGGATAGAAATCTAGGAGATGTTATACGGTGGATAACAAAAGAAGATTATAAAGAAGGTGGAGGTACAAACTTTAGAAATGGAACTTTACCAAACGCTGATATAGGACCCCTTACTGCTTTAAAAAATTTAGAAGAAAGAACAAGGAATTGGGATAATGTTCCATTAATGTCATATATATTAAAAGATGATATGGGGAAAAATAATGAAGAGAATATATATCCATCATTTAAGGTAGAAAATGTAAGAGCAAGACTTCTTACATATACAGAAGCTAAAAATGTAGGATGTGATGGCACTGCATACTGTCCAAAATATTTATATGATAATGTGTATGGAAATAAAAATCCAAAAGGCTATTGGTTGTCTACAGCTGTGGGATTATCTGGTAATTCATATGCTATAGGTTTTACTTCTAATACAACTGCAATTATTACTACGACTGTAGATTATATATCTACTTCATCTGGTTATGGTTTAAGACCAGTAATAACAATATCTAAAGATTTATAATATAAAATTCTTAAAGATAAAATTTATAATGGTTTCAAAAGAGTGATTGAATATTATAATTATAATAAAAAAACGAACTCAAAAATAAATATATTGATTTAATTAATAAAATGTAGTAAACTATTAATAGTCAAAAGGAGGAAACTCATGCAAACAGTATTAATAATTGTATCAATTTTATTAATTGCTATTGTTTTATTACAAAGTGGAAAAGCAGAAAGTGCTTCTAATGTAATAAGTGGTGGTAATGATAGCCTATTTAAAAATCGTAAAGAAAGAGGAGGAGAGTTGGTTATTACCCGTTTAACTATTTTCCTAGGCTCTGTTTTCTTTATAATTTGTTTAATAATAGGTTTCTAGACAAATACTAAACACTTTTTGTTAAAAATAATAGAACTTATCTATTATTTTTTCTTTTATTTTGATATAATTAAAGATAGGGTGGAAGTATGAAAAATATTTATGATATTACACTAGAAAACTTAGAAAAAGATCTTCTAGAAAAAGGCTATAAAAAATTTAATGCTAGTCAAATATATGATTGGCTATATAAAAAACGGGTTAAAAATTTTGACGACATGTTAAATATAAAAAAAGAGTTAATAGAATATTTAAAACAAAATTATACTTTTTCCACCATAAAATTAATAAAAAAGCAAGTAGATATAGATGTTTGTAAATATTTATTTGAACTTGAAGATAATAATAAAATAGAAGCAGTTTATATGAAACATAATTATGGTAATAGTTTGTGTATATCTACCCAAGTTGGATGTAATATGAGTTGTACATTCTGTGAAAGTGGAAGGCTAAAAAAAGTAAGAAATCTAAAAAGTCATGAAATGGTAGAGCAAATAATAAAAATAGAAGAAAACTTAAATATTCGTATTACTCATTTAGTTTTAATGGGAATAGGAGAACCATTTGATAACTATGATAATGTTATTAATTTTATTGAAATAATTAATAATCATAAAGGAATAGAATTAGGTTCAAGGCATATAACAATTTCTACGTGTGGAATTATTCCCAAAATAAAAGAATTTATGAACTATGATAAGCAAGTTAATCTTGCTATTAGTCTTCATGCTCCTAATAATGAAATAAGAAATAAAATTATGCCTATTAATAAAGCTTATCCAATTGAAGAATTATTAAAAACTATAAAAGAATACGTAGATAAAACAAATAGAAGAGTTACATTTGAGTATATCATGTTAAAAGGTGTAAATGATAGTGAAAAACATGCATTAGAATTGGCTCATCTTTTAAAAGGAATAAATTGTTATGTAAATTTAATACCATATAATGAGACTGGTCATATCAATTTAGAAAAAAGTTCTAAAGATAAAATACTTAAATTTTATGATATACTTAAAAAAAATAAAATAAATGTAACTATCAGAAAAGAATTTGGTTCTAAAGTAAGTGCAGCTTGTGGTCAACTAAGGTCAAGCATTGAGGAGGAAGAATAATGGAATATGGTTATTTAACAGATCCTGGAAAAGTTAGATCCCATAATGAAGATAGTGTAACTATTGTAAAAAATGTAAATGAAGAAATACTCCTTGCAGTTGCTGATGGCATGGGAGGACATCGTGGTGGAGAAATCGCATCTAGTATAGCAATTAATAGTGTTGCTAAAAGTTTTTCATCTATTGATAATATTGGTAGTAAAGATGAGGCTATAATTTGGATAAAAGACATAGTTAGTGAAGCTAATACATCTATATATAAATATACTAATGAAAATCCTGAAAGCCAAGGGATGGGAACAACTTTAGTACTTGCAATTTTAACAAAAGATTATCTTTTATTTGGAAACATTGGTGATAGTAGTGGATATGTAATTAAGAATAAAAAACTACACAAAATAACAACTGATCATACATTAGTTAATTTACTCGTTAAATCAGGAGAATTAACTGAGGAAGCTGCTAGGGAACATCCTAGAAAAAATGTTTTAATGAAGGCCTTAGGAGCAACCACTACTGTTGAGATGGATGTCTTTGATGTTGAAACTGATATCGAGGGAATTCTTCTTTGCAGTGATGGTTTAACTAATATGTTAGATGATGAACAAATAATGAAAGTATTAAATGAAGATCATACTGTTCAAGAAAAACTATCAAAATTAGTTTTAAAAAGTAATAATAGAGGTGGAAATGACAACATTTCTATCGCATACTTAAAAAGAGGTGATGTAAAATGATAATTAAAGGACAAAAAATAAATGATCGTTATCAAATTATTAGATCTATTGGTGAAGGCGGAATGGCTAATGTTTATTTAGCTTATGATACTATTTTAAATAGAAATGTAGCAGTTAAAATTCTAAGAGGAGATTTAGCAGGTGATGAAAAATTTGTACGTCGTTTTAAAAGAGAAGCGATATCAGCTTCATCTTTAGTACATCCAAATATTGTTGAAATGTATGATGTAGGTGAAGATGATGGTAATAATTTTATAGTCATGGAGTATATCGATGGAAAAACATTAAAAAGTTTAATAAAAAAACGTGGTGCTCTAACTTTACCAGAAGTAATAGATATTATGTTACAACTAACTTCTGCTATCTCTTGTGCTCATGAAAGTTATATAATACATCGTGATATTAAACCACAAAATGTTATGATTCTTGATGATGGTAGAGTTAAAATAACTGACTTTGGTATAGCAATCGCATCTAATGCGGCTGATTTAACTCAAACTAATTCAGTAATGGGTTCAGTTCATTACTTACCTCCAGAGCAAGCTAATGGTGATGGAGCAACCATTAAAAGTGATGTTTATTCATTAGGTATTTTAATGTTTGAGCTTTTAACTGGTAAAGTTCCATTCAAAGGTGATAATGCAGTAGAAATTGCATTAAAACAAATGAAAGAGCAAATACCTTCTGTTTGTGAAATTAATCCAGATATACCACAAGCAGTAGAAAATATAGTTTTAAGAGCATGTGCTAAAAATCCTAAAAATAGATATGATAGTGTATTAGAAATGAATGAGGATTTAAAAACGGCTTTATCTAAAGAACGTTCAGATGAACTTCGTATTTCTTATAAATTTCCAGAACATGATTTAGAAGATACTAAAATTATACCTGATTTAACTAGAACAAAAAGAAATGAGGCAGTTGAACAAGAATTAAATGAAATAGAAAAAAAAGATAAAAAAATAAACATTGCCCTTTGGATTACAGGAGGAGCATGTATCCTTCTTGCTTTCTTAATTTGTTTATTTGTAATAATTATTCCTAAATTTACTAATTCTAAGGAAGTAAAAATACCAGATGTATCTGAAAAAAGTGTTGTCGATGCTGAAAAAGAGCTAAAAAAATTGGGGTTAGAAGTAGATACAGAAGTAAAAGAAGAAAATAGTGATGAAATAAAAGAAGGCTTAGTAATAAGTACATCACCAGCTAAAGATAGAACTGTAAAAAAAGGAACTAAAATAAAATTAGTTGTTTCAGTTGGTACAGATAAAATATTAATTGAAGATTATAAAAACAAAAATTATTATGAAATAAAAGGTATGCTAGAAGCAAAAGGAATTATAGTTGAAATAGTAAAAAAAGAAGTAGAAAATTCAGACGATATTAAAGCAGATATTATTTTAGAGCAACAACCAGCCGTTGGAGAAAAAGTAAAAAAAGGCGACACAGTTACTTTAACTATACCTGATATATATACTAAATATCCAGATTTTGTCACTGAAAAATATACAGTTGATGCTGTAAAACAATTTTGTGAAAAAAATGGAGTTACTTTAAATATTCAATATTTAACAACAACTGATTATAGTCCAGGAACTGTTATTTCTCAAGATAGAGCAGCTGGTAGTAAAGTAATTACTCCAACTACAATAAAAATCATAGTTGCTAAAGCTCCAGAAAACCCTACTGAACCAGTAAACCCAAGTGAACCAGTAGATAAAACAGATGAGGAAACTAATTAATGCAAGGAAAAATCATTAAAAATATTAGTAATGATTATACAGTTTTGGTTGAAAATAAACAATATGTTTGTAAAGCTAGAGGAAAGTTTAGAAAGTTAGGACTTATTCCTCTAGTTGGTGATAATGTAATAATCGATGAAAAAAATAATTATATTTTAGAAATTTTTCCTAGAACTAATAGTTTAGTAAGACCACCTGTTAGTAATATTGATCAGGTTATAATAGTAACAAGTGTTAAACATCCTGATTTTGATACTAATCTATTAGATAAAATGTTATGTATTTTAGAATATAACAATATAAGACCAATTATATGTATTACTAAATTAGACTTACTAAATGAAATAGAATTAAAAAAAATAAAACCTTATATTGATTATTATAAGAAAATAGGATATACAGTTTTAAATAATACAAATTTAGAAGAATTAAAACAAATTATGAAAGATAAAATAAATGTATTTACAGGTCAAAGCGGTGCAGGTAAAAGTACTTTACTTAATAAATTAGATATAAATTTAAATATTAAAACAAATGAAATATCTCTAGCTTTAAATAGAGGTAAACATACAACTAGACATACTGAACTTATAAATGTATGCTCTTGTTGGATTGCTGATACACCAGGATTCAGTGCTTTAGAGTTTATAGATATGCAAAATAGTGATATAAGAGATAATTTCATTGAATTTAATGATTACAAAGATGATTGTAAATATAAAGACTGTATGCATAATTTGGAAGATGTTTGTGAAGTAAAAAATAAAGTAAAAGATAATACTATAATGAAAAGTAGATATGAAAATTATCTTAAATTTATAAGAAGGTGACATATGAAAATATCTGCATCTTTTCTTGCTATTAAAGAAAATATAAAAGAAAATATTAAAAGATTAGATAATAGTAGTATCGATTACCTTCATGTCGATATCATGGATAATATATTTGTTCCAAATATTACTAAAAACTTTAATGAAATAAGTGAATTATTACAAGATATTAATACTTTAAAAGATATTCATTTAATGGTTAGTGATGTAATTAGTTATATTGATGATTATTCTAAATTAAATCCAGCTTTTATTACTTTTCATTTAGAAGCTGTAGATAATGTAAAAGAAGTAATTGATTATATTAAAAATAAAAATATTAAAGTTGGAATTTCTATTAAACCAAATACAATGGTAGATGAGTTAATCGATTATTTAGATTTAATTGATTTGGTTTTAGTTATGAGTGTTGAACCTGGATTTGGTGGACAAAATTTTATTGATAATTCTTTAGATAAAATAGAAAAGTTATATACTTTAAGAAAAAATAATAATTATCATTATTTAATTGAAATAGATGGCGGAATAAATGCTAGTAATATAAATAAATTGAATGGTGTTGATATTGCTGTAGTTGGTAGTTATATTACAAATAGTGATGATTATAGTAAAACTGTAGAAGAATTAAAAAATACATAGGAAATAAACCTATGTATTTTAATTTGATTTTTATTATATTTACTTGTAATTAACCTCATAATATTATATAATTAATATGAGATACATAAGATAGTTAGGTGTTTTACTCTGTTCTATTCATCTTTGAATGATAGAATTGAGGTGATTTCTATGATTTTAACAATTATAGAAAGGATAAATTCCCTTGGAATTAGTATTAGCGTTTGCTTTTATTGTACTTTGTACTATCATAGTCCTTAAAAAGGACTAGTTTAAATGAAAACACCGAATCAGCATTGAAACGGTGTAACCCTATGAATGGAGTATACATCTGACAAGGGAATATCAAGTGTATCTCTTTTTTTATTATATGGAATTATCTCCATCTGTATACATTGTAACACAGTTCCTCAGTTTAGTCAAATTATTTATTTACTTACAATTAATTTGTAATTTACTAATTTTATATATTATTCCACTAATGGTATAATATATAAAGAAGATGATTAATATGCTAATAAAAGGAGCTATGAAAAATGGGTAAGTTGCAAGCAGAACATAATATTATGGTGCCCTAAATAAGATGATGACAACATATGACTATACTGATTTTATTAAATTAATTGTTAGAGAAGAAAATAAAATTTTAGATAAATATTTAGAATTAATAGGATAATATATGTAATATAGTTTTTCTTTTTATTAAAAAATAAATATAAATAGTGTTTGTTCGTGATATAATTATTATTAGATAAATAGTTAGGAGAATATTATGAAACAAATAAAAACAATTGATGGAAATGAAGCATGTGCGAATACTTCTTATATGTTCACAGAAGTTGCAGGTATATATCCGATAACTCCTTCTAGTCCAATGGCAGAATTATCTGATGAATGGAGTAATAATGATAGGTTAAATATCTTTAACAATAGAGTAAAAGTTGTAGAAATGCAAAGTGAAGCAGGGGCTGCTGGAATGGTTCATGGATCTCTTCAAGCTGGATGTTTAACAACAACATTTACATCAAGTCAAGGACTTCTTTTAATGATACCTAATATGTATAAAATAGCAGGGGAAATGTTACCCTGTGTAATTCATGTAGCAGCTCGTAGTTTATCTACTCATGCTCTAAGTATTTTTGGGGACCATCAAGATATATATGCAACACGTAGTACAGGTTTTTGTATGCTCGCATCTTCTTCAGTTCAAGATGCAGCGCTACTTTCTGCAGTTGCTCATCTATCTAGTATTAAAGCATCACTTCCTTTTATGCATTTCTTTGATGGTTTTAGAACTAGTCATGAAATAAATAAAATAACTGTTTTAGAAGAAAATGATTATAAAGGATTAATTGATTATAAAGCCTTACAAAAATTTAGAGATAGAGCTTTAAATCCATTAAAACCGACTATAAAAGGAACAGCTGAAAACGATGACATTTATTTTCAGGTAACAGAATCACGTAATAAGTTTTATGAAAACGTTCCTAAAATAGTTGATGATTATATGAAAAAAATAAATAAACTAGCAACTACTAATTATCAACCATTTAATTATTATGGAAGTTTCAAAGCCGAAGAAATTATAGTCGCAATGGGATCTGTTAATGAAACAATTAAAGAAGTAATTGATGTATTAAATAATGATGGATATAATGTTGGTTTAATTGAAGTTCATTTATATCGCCCATTTTCTAAAGAATATCTAATGAGTGTAATTCCTCCAACAGTTAAGAAAATAGCAGTTCTTGATAGAACTAAAGAAGCTGGAAGTAGTGGAGAGCCACTTTATTTAGATGTTGTAGAATCTTTGAAAGGAAAAAATATTGAAATAGTAGGTGGAAGATATGGTCTTTCAAGTAAAAATACTAATCCTGCTCAAATAAAAGCTGTTTATGATATGCTTAAAGGAAATTTAAAAAATAATTTTACAATTGGTATTACAGACGATGTAACTAATTTAAGTTTAGAAGTAGATCCTAACTTTAAAATAGAAAATGCTTTAGAATTTTTAATCTATGGTTATGGTAGTGATGGAATGGTAAGTGCATCCAAATCAATGATTAAAATGATTGGTAATGATACAGATAAATATGTACAGGGTTATTTTGAATATGATTCTAAAAAGTCTGGCGGTGTTACTGTTTCACATTTAAGATTTTCAAATGATATTATAAGATCAACCTATTATGTAGAAAATCCAAGTATAGTTGTAGTTACAAAATATGGTTATTTAAATGATTTTGAAGTCTTAAATAAAATAAAAGAAAATGGAATATTTATTTTAAATACTGAAAAAAGTATTATCGAATTAAACCAAGAATTAAAACCAGAAATAAAAAAAGTATTAAAAGATAAAAATATTAAATTTTATACTATTGATGCTTATAAACTTGCAGACACTATAGGTCTTGGTCGTAAGATAAGTACAATTATGCAAAGTATAATTCTTTATATAGCTAATATTATTGATTATGAAAAAGCTAAGGAAGATATGAAATTGTACGCTAAAAAAAGATATTATAAACATGGTGAAAAAGTTCTTAAAGCTAATTATGATGCTATTGATAAAGCGAGTGAATATTTAAAAGAAGTTGAAATATTTGATTTAGATGGGAATGAAGAAGAAGATAAGAAGAAAGATTTATATTACAAAATAAATAGTCGAAAAGGAAATCTTCTTACTGTTAGTGATGTATTACCTATTGCTGATGGAACTTTTGAAGTAGGTACATCTAAATTAGATAAAAGAGCAATATCTAATCAAGTTCCTAATTGGATTAGAAATAATTGTATTATGTGTAATCAATGTTCAATAGTATGTCCTCATGCTGTTATTAGACCATTTCTTTTAAATGAAGAGGAATATGAAAATGCCCCAACTTATATCAAAGAATTATGCCTAACACCACTAACTCCAGATATTAAAGATTACAAATTTATTTTAAGTTTTTCAGTTAAAGATTGTACTGGTTGTGGTGTTTGTATAAATACGTGCCCTGGAAAAAAAGGCGAAAAGGCTTTAGCTTTTACTTCTTTGGATGAAGCTTTGAACAAAAAAGAACAAGAAATATATGATTATTTAATTAATAATATAACTGATAAGGGTATTGATACTAGTACTATAAAAGGTAGCCAATTTAAAGAATCTAAATTTTGTTTCAGTGGAGCATGTGCTGGATGTGGAGAAACCCCTTATATCAAATTATTAACGCAACTTTTTGGTGAACATATGATAATTTCTAATGCAACTGGTTGTTCATCTATATATGGAGCAAGTACTCCAAGTATGCCTTATACAATTCCTTGGGCTAGTTCCTTATTTGAAGATAATGCTGAATATGGTTATGGAATGTTAATCGCTAATAATACGATAAGAAATAGAATTAAAAATATTATGTTATGTAATATGAAAAATCCTAATAGAGATTATTTTCAAAAATGGTTAGATAATATGGATAATTATGAAGTAACTAAAGAAGTATATAATAATTTAGATTATGAAACGCTACCTTCCGAAATTAAAGATTTAAAAGATTATTTAGTTAAAAGAAGTATTTGGACTATTGGTGGTGATGGCTGGGCTTATGATATTGGCTTTAGTGGAATTGATCATGTTTTATCTAGTAATGATAATGTTAATATTTTAGTTCTAAATTCTGAAGTATATTCTAATACAGGTGGACAGTCATCTAAAGCTAGTCCAAAAGGGAGCATTGCTTCATTTACTTCAAATGGTAAAAAAGTATCTAAAAAAGATTTAGCTCGTATGGCGCTTTCTTATCCTAATGTTTATGTAGCTCAGGTTAGTTTAGGTGCTAATATGATGCAAGTAATTAAGTCTTTTAAAGAAGCAGAAGCTCATAATGGACCTTCAATTATAATTGCCTATACCCCTTGTATATCTCATGGTATTAAAGAAGGTATGGGTATGAGTGTAAATTATGAAAAATTTGCTACTAACTGTGGTTATTTTCCAACTTTTCGTTATAACCCAGATATTGATAAATTTACTTTAGATAGTAAAAAAGTTGATTTTGATTTATATGAAGAATTTCTATTAAGTCAAACAAGATATAGTATGTTAAAAAAAGTAAATCCAAAAGGAGCAGAATTACTTTTAGAAGAACAAAAAGAAGAAGCGATTAAAAGATATGAATTTTATAAAAATTTGGAGAATTAACTAAAATAAATTAAGTTAACCTTTTTATCAATGATTTTATTAGTTATAGTCTTTGCTTTGAAACTCGATTAATTATAAAGTTATCAAAAATAGTAAAATTTCTAGGAAATCTAGAAATTTTTTTAAACTATATTATAGATAGGTGAAAGTATGAATATGGATTAATAATTAATAGCTTATAATCTACCTATAATAAAATAGATTATAGTAAGGATGGATTGATATTTAAAATAAAACAAAAAAGAACAGTCCCCCTGAGAACTGTCCCATAAAAGAATAAAAAGGGGTTGGCTAGTGTGATACTAGCATGCCAATCCGTTAATTCGAATTGGTACTGTATATATTAATTCAAAAAGATTAATTTGTCAAGTAAAATAATAAAAAAGTTAAAAAAAATTAAAAAGTTAATTGACTTTCAAACATTAGTTCGCTATAATTGAACTAAAGTAGGTGAAACATGAAACAATTATCAGATTTAAAAGGTGTAGGACCAAAGACTTTAACTTTATTAAATAAATTAGGTATTAATAATAGTTTTGATTTAGTAACTTATTTTCCATTTCGTTATGATATTTATAAAAGAAGTAATATATATGAACTTGAACAGGATGATAAGATTATTATAGATGGTATAGTAGAAACTAAACCAACTGTTTTTCATATTAATAAAAAATTAGACAAGATGTCTTTTAGATTAAATACCAATACTCACTTATTAAATGTAACTATTTTTAATAGGGGATTTTTAAAAAATAAGCTTAGTATTGGAACAACTATTACAATAATAGGAAAATATGATAAAAAGCATAATAGTGTAATAGCTAGTGAATTAAGGTTTGAAAGATTAAATGATATTCCAACAATAGAACCTGTTTATCATAGTATATCTGGTATTACCAGTAAACATTTAAATTTATATATAGAAGAAATATTAAAGGAAGATATAAACTTAACTAGTTATATTCCAAAATATTTAAATGAAAAATATAACTTTTTATCAAAAGAAGAAAGTGTTAGAATTGTACACAATCCTAAAGACTATAAATTATTTAAACAAGCTTTAAATTGTTTAAAATATGAAGAATTATTTATATTTATGTTAAAAATGAATTACCTTAAAAATAATAAAAATGATAAAATAGGATTGAAAAGAGATGTTAATTATACTAAGGTATTGGAATTTATAGATAAACTACCTTTTAAATTAACTGATGATCAAATAAAAAGTGTAGAAGATATTTATAATGATTTAATAGATAAAATACGAATGAATAGACTTTTACAAGGGGATGTTGGTAGTGGAAAAACAATTGTGGCTATAATATCTCTATATATTAATTATTTAAGTGGTTATCAAGGAGCACTGATGGCTCCAACAGAAATTCTTGCCAGTCAACACTTTTCAAATATTAAAAAGTTATTTGAAAATTATGATATTAGTATTGAACTTTTAACAGGAAAAACAAAGGCTAAAGATAAGAAAAAAATATATAAATCTTTAGAAGATGGTGAAATAGATATTATTATTGGAACTCATGCATTAATACAAGATGATGTTAAATATAATAATTTAGGTCTTGTTATTACAGATGAGCAACATAGATTTGGAGTAAATCAGCGTGGTAACTTAAAAAATAAAGGTCTTACTCCTGATATTTTATATATGAGTGCAACTCCAATACCTAGAACTTATGCTTTAACTTTATATGGTGATATGGACATATCTAGCATTAAAACGATGCCAAATGGTCGAAAAGAAATTATAACTTATTTAAGGAAAGAACAAGAAATTACTGATGTTTTAAGTAAAATGCTTATAGAACTTAAAAGTAATCATCAAATATATGTAATAGCTCCTTTAATTGAAGAGAGTGATAAAATAGATTTAGAAAATGTTAATAAACTTGAAGAGAAAATGAATAAAGCTTTTGGTAAATATTATAATGTTGGAGTAATGCATGGTAAAATGAGTTCTAATGAAAAAGATGAAATAATGGAAAAATTTAAAAATAATGAAATTCAAATTCTTATCAGTACAACTGTAATTGAGGTTGGTGTTGATGTTGCTAATGCAACTATGATGGTTATTTTCGATGCTTTTAGATTTGGTCTTTCTGCTTTACATCAACTTAGGGGAAGAGTAGGTAGAAATGATCTGCAATCATATTGTATTTTAATTAGTAATAAAGAAACTGAAAGATTAAATGTTTTAACTAAAACTACAGATGGTTTTAAAATAAGTGAGGAAGATTTTAGACTTCGTGGTAGTGGAGATTTATTTGGCGTAAAACAAAGTGGTGATATGTCTTTTAGTTTAGCTGATATGAAAAAAGATTTCAATATACTAAAAAAAGCTAAGGAAGATAGCTTAGAATTTTTAGAAAGCAATTATTATAAAGATTCTAAATATGCTTATATTAAAGAAGTAATAGAAAAATCAAATGATTTAGATTAATTTGATATAAAAAATTAAAAATAACTCGAAAAATTATGCAAGAAGTGTATACTTTAACTACAGATGGTAAAGGATGTATAGTGGATGTTGGTTCACAAATTAGTTCTAGTGAACAGCCTTTAATAGCTGTTTCAGTTATGAAAATAAGTTATACAAACGTATTATTGAAAATGAATAATCGATTTGCTATTTCTGTTATTTCTAAAAATGTAGATTCTAATATTATTGAAACATTTAATTTAAATTTTATGAGAAATGTAAACAAGTTGAAACAATTTTTATAGATGGATTAAATATAATAAATGATTCTTTAGGATACATGATTTGTGAAATAATAGATTTTATTGATAATGAAACCCACTCTTTATTTATAGGTTGTTTAATTGAAAGTGATATTTTTAGTGAAGATGAACCTATGAGTTATTCCTATTATCAGAAAATAAAGATAAATTATTTAAAATAACAACAGATAATGGGAAAATATTGAATATGTATTGTATGTGGATATATTTATTATGGTGAAGGATTACCAGAAGATTTTAAATGCCCTTTATGTAGAGTAGGTAGATAGTTATTTGAAAAAAATACTAAATAGAGTTTTAGTATTTTTTAGATAAAGTTTTATCGGTATATATTAAACATGCATCATGATTAGTTGAAGTTTGGTTAAGATGTAGATCTTCCATTCTTTTTACATAATGATAGCTATATTCAGGTTCATTAAAAATAATATTCCTTAATTCTTGTTTATAAACTTCTCTATAATCATCATTGTTTTCAATGTCATATAAATATCCTACTATAATTTGACCATTATTATTTAAAATTTTAGCTAAATTTTCTATTAGGTGTTTAAAGCCAGTAAGAGGTTTGCCAGGATACATTTTATGAGCATAAATAATAAGGTTAGATAAAGCAATAAAGTCTTGTTTTTCTTTAAGTTTATTTTGCAAAGTTCTAATATCAGAATTTATAAAACTAAAATCAATTTTATTTATATTATTTTTAATATATTCATAGTTTTCTAAAGATAAATAATTTAATGCTTGATAAAGTGCTTTAGTATTATCTTCATCAGAACTAAATAACATTGATCTAATTTTAATTGGTTCATAATTCTTAAATAAATCTTCCCAGAAAATTTTAATATCATTTTTTAAGTATTTTGAAATTTCTTGAAAAATATCTTTATCAAATACTTTATAATTTTTTTTAAAAGTCTTAGGATAATCATAATATTTAAAAAAATTTAGAAATTCTTTAGGAGTATCTAATATATTGAAGGCTGCAATTTTTAAGTAACAGTAGTATTTTGTTAGTGGATTTGTATCAATGCCTATTATTTTTTTAGGATTTTTTAAGAAAAGTTCAAATATATGATCAGAACTTCCTTGAATTGTCATACAATTTTTATTTTTTAAATCAAATGGTTTTAAATATTCTTTCATGTTAATTGTTGTAAATGGCCACATTCTATAAAATTCCCAATAGTAATCAACATATTTTTCTTTATCTTCTATTAATGAATGAGCAAGAAGTAAATCTTGTTCTAATTTTGTCATAGTATCACTTCCTCGTAGATTAAATTTTCAACTTTTTCTATTTCTTTTACAATTGCATTATTCATGCTTCTTCTACCACCAATACATTATTTGTTTTTATTTATAACTTTTTTTCATAAATAAATGCTTTTTCAATTAATACATTTCCCAATTTGTCATATTCTTTATTTTCTACTATTGTTTCGTATATTCTTTTACAACCAAGTTTTTCATATATTTGCCAATTACAGGATTCATCTGTTAATATTTGTAAGTTTTCCATATTGTCTTTTTTTGCTAATTCAAATACTTCTTTTAACAATTTTTTTCTTAATAAATGTTTCTTTGAACTATATTTTGAATAATTTGAAAAGCCTAATAATTTGCCATTTTCTCTATAATAAACAAATTGCTCTGTTTCTTCAAGTATTTCCATTAGATAAATCCATGCACATAAATGTCTTGGTGCTCCAGATTTTTTTCTCCTAAATTCCACTCATTTTCTAATAATTTTACTGCTTGTTTCATATCTTTTACTTTCATTCTAATTTCACCTCATATCATTAGGGTTTGGGATAAATCCAATTTTATTTATAAATTCAGGTTTAAATTTAACTACTTTTAGTTATATTGTAATGTATCATTATCATTTCTTGCTTGATTAACTAGTCTTGTTCAACTATTTTATTATTAATTTCTTCTAACATTTGTCTTCCTTATTAAATTTTTCATAGAGGTACTGCTACTTTTTACTGTTATTGGTAATTGTGCAACCAGTTGCACAAATTCTTCATCGTCTTTATATTCATTATAAAATGCCTTCATATATTTTAAATTACGAACTGAAAATCCTTTTAAATTAGGAAATAACAGTTTCAATTCCATAGCAACATTATCTATAAATTTATTTCCTCAACTACTATTTTCCTCTAATATTTTACCTATATTATAATACAAATTAACTAATTTTTTATTTGCGTTAGTCATAATCTCAAGTTGCGTTTTAGTAATTGCATTCTTAATATTACTTGTTATTTTTTGAAAAGATTTATCTAGCATAGTAAAGCCTCAATCTATATGAACATTATATCATTTTATGAGCAATATTTATGATTTTAGGTAGCATTTTTATAAAATTTTTTATTAAAAGTTTAGTTTTTGAGTAAAAGCCTTTATTTTAAGGCGTATATATAAAAATTTAAAATGATTTTACTACTAATTTACTACTTTTGGAAGAGTTTTGATAAAGAGTCTTGATATGCTAAAAGTATTTATAATATAATTCATAATAATTATAGTTTTTGTTTGATTAAATATGGTATAATTAGAATGTATAAAAAATTAAGGAGGAATTTTTTAATGAGTAGTAAGTATTTAGAAAATTTAAATGAAGAAATAAGACAATATTTTGATATATTATCTCCGGAATTTCCTGATTGGTTGTTAGAATATATTGAAACACCAGAAATGCAAAGAATAGATGGAACAAGTATGAGTTGTGGAACCGACTACTCAAAAGTATTTAATGTTAGATATTGGTATTCGAATTTAGACCATAGTGTTGGTGTAGCCTTAATAATATGGCATTTTACAAAAGATAAAAAACAAACTTTAGCAGGTTTATTTCATGATATAGCAACACCAACTTTTAAACATTGTATAGACTTTATGAATGGCGATTCGGAGCATCAAGAGTCGACAGAAGAAAGAACAGAACAAATAATAAGAAATTCAAAAGAAATAACTAGTCTATTAAAAAGAGATGGTATTAAAGTAGAAGAAGTGTCAGATTACCATATTTATCCTATTGCTGACAATGATACACCACAATTAAGTGCTGATAGATTTGAATATACTTTTTCAAGTGGACTAGTATTTCACAGAGTTTGGGAACTTGATAGCATAAAGGAAATTTATAATGATGTTGTTATTTTAAAAAATGAAGATGGAATTGAAGAATTAGGATTTAATAATATTGATATTTGTGAAAGGTACATAAATATTATTTCAAAATTATGGCCAGAATGGGTAAGCGACAAAGATAGAACAGTAATGCAATTTTTAGCTGATATAGTTAAATCAATGAATACTAAAGGCTATTTAACAATAGATGATTTATATAATTTATCGGAGAAAGAAGTAATAGATAAAATAATAAATTGTGAAGACAAATATATTAGTGAAAACTTTATGAAATTTCAAAATGCAACTTCAGTTTATGGAAGTGAAGTTCCAGTAGAGGGAAAATATTGTATTAGTGTAAAAGGAAAAAGAAGATATATTATTCCACTAACTAAAACTGATAATGGAATTTTTAGAATCAATGAAGTTTCAAAAAAAGCAAAAGAAGATATAGACAACTATTTAAACATAAAACATTCGACTTATACGGGATTTGATTTTGATTTTAAACCATATAATTTTTAATATTATTAAGTAGATATTATAAACAAAATAATTTTGGTATAAATAATTATGATCCAAAATTATTTTTTTGCTTTGCTATATATTACATGGGCTAAAAAATGGTATAATCATATTATGATTAAATAGGAGGTATCTATATGGAGGACAATAAATTAATAGAAGAAAATAGAGGCTTAGTATTAAGTATTATTAAAAAGAATTCACCAAAAGGATTATCAGCAGAAGATATAGAAGATTTAGAGCAATATGGATATATAGGAGTTTTAGAAGCAAAACAAAAATTTGATAACAACAAAGGAGTTAAATTTTCAACTTATGCTACGCCGTGGATAAAATACAATGTCCAAAAAGGTATGGCACAATTATTAGGTTTTTCAAGATATAGAAATAATCAAATAGTTGAAGTGAAACGAGCCGAAAATGAATTAACCCAAGAATTAAATCGAACACCAACAGATAATGAACTTGCCGAGAAATTGCAAATACCATTAGAAAAATTGAGTGAAATAAAAAAACTAATTCAACCAACAGTTTCACTAGAAAATTCCATTGATAGTGAAAGCAACTCTACTATGGCAGATTTTATAGCGGACAATTCTATGAACCCCGAAGAGCAGTTAATAGCAAAAGAAGAATTGAAAATTAAAGAGAGAATTGATAAAGCATTTTTTAGAACTTTAACTAAAGGCGAAAAAAGTGTCTATCTCTTAAAAAAAGAATATAATATTACTACAATAGCCAAAATGCTTGGCTCTACTAGACAAAGAATTTATGCAATAAAAAAAGATATTGAATTAAAGGATAGTTTATTCCGTCAGTCAGAAGAATATTATAATATAGAAAATGGAATAACGAAAAATTTATTAAAAGAGATTATTAAGGAAAGTAAGAAAAACATTGATGTATCAGTAAAAGGCGAAAAAATTTCTCAATATGAAAATTATGAAGATTTACAAGAAAAAGATTTTAAAGAACTTTCAACAAAATTCTTTCATGATTATAACGAAAGTACAATGTATCCTACTTTTGGGGAATTTTTCAAAAAGGTTTGTGAAGATAGAGGTATAACTGAATCAATGTTTTGTAGGGCAACAAAATTAGATGGTAGCAGTTTTACAAACTATAAATCTAGTAAACCATCCCCAAGTTTAGTTTCTCTAATAGCATTTGGTATATATTTTAAAATAAGTACTAATATAATAGAAAAACTTATTAGATTAAGTGGGTGTTATTTAAAAGAAAATGATAAAACACACATGGCATATTCATTTATTTTAGAAAATTTAAAGGGATACCCTATTGCTTATTGTAACAAAGTTTTAGAATTATTTGGTATAGAAGAAAAAGATTTTTTACAAACTCAAAAGAAAAAAAGAAAGAGAAAAAAAGTTTAATAATATTTCTATATTTAAACAAAGTCGTACTAAAATACGGCTTTTTATTATGTATGTAAAAAAATACCTTTTATTTTAAAGGGTGTTTTTTTACTAGGAAAATTTAATCGCCTATAACCATTATGTCAGCGAAAAGGAGGCGTTGATAACCAAAATTTAAGAAAGGAGGAAAAATTAAACCATGAAAATTGTAGGTATTGAAGAAAAAATTGGCATGTATGAAGATAAACCATTTCATAATATTAATTTTCATTGTGCGGAAGAGTTTGACAACAAAGATAAAAGCGATGGGCTAAAGGTTTCTATAGTTAAAGTAAGATATAATGTCTTAACCAAAACTTTTGGTAAAGAGTTAACTACAGCAGAAATCAAAAGTCTTGTTGGCAGAGATATAGAAGAATTCCTATATGATAAATATAGAAATGTTAGTTTTGTAGAATTCGTTGACTCTACCGAAACAAGCAAAAAATAAGTTACTAATTAACTTATTAACTACCGATTTGTTATATCTTGCTATTGTTTTAAATAGTAGCAAGATTAACATTAAGGTAAATTTATAAAAATTATTGCTACATGCTACATGCTACATATAAGGGGTAATACTAGCCCTTATATGGTGGGGGCTTAAGTGGCTACGCCACTCGCCCCACTTATGGGCGTGTATTAACTAGTATATGTATTAGCGCATTAGTTCTTTGAAAATTTAATAATAATCTAAACTATAAAAAATAGGAGTGATAACATGGCAGATAATAGCCAAAGTCGTAAATGGACTCTAACGATAAATAATCCACTAGAACACGGCTTTACGGATGAAGTAATAAAAGAAACTTTGCAAAAATTCGCTCTTGACTACTATTGTATGTGTAAGGAAATTGGCAACGAAACTCAAACACTTCATATCCATATATTTATTTATTCAAAATCGCCGATTCGCTTTACAACCATACAACATCGCTTTAATAAAATAGCCCACATAGAAAAAGCCTACGGGACTATACAAGACAACATTGATTATGTGAGAAAAACGGGCAAGTTTGAAAATACAGACAAAGCCGAAACATCTATCGAGGGAAGTTTCGTAGAATATGGAACGATACCATCGGAATTACAAGAAAAAGACCCCGTTATAGGGCAATTATTAGAAGATATAAAAGATGGGAAGTCAAACATCGAGATAATAGAAAATAGTCCACAATGGGCTTTAAAAATAAGAGATATAGACCTAATAAGGGAAACATATCTAGCCGACAAGTACATGAAAGAAAACCGAAATATCGTTTGTACATATGTCTTTGGGCATACAGGGTGCGGAAAAACGCGTGACATATACAAAAGACATGGTGCTAAAAATGTATGTCGTATCACAAACTATACGGGCAGTAGAGGTGTGAATTTTGACGCTTATAAAAGCACAATGAATACGCTTGTTTTTGAAGAATTCCATAGTCAAATACCTATTGGCGATATGCTTAACTATTTAGACATCTACCCCCTTATGCTACCAGCTAGATACAATGATAAAGTGGCTTGTTATACTTATGTCTATATAACCTCAAATGTTCCCCTAGAGGAGCAATATTATGAACTACAATATAGTTTTAAATATAGAGAGGTTTGGAACGCGTTTTTGCGTAGAATTCATAACATAATTGAGTACAAAAGTGATGGCTCAATTATAGAGCATAAAATGACTAAAAAATTGGAGGAATTAGAAAATGAAGAAAAATAAAATAATGAATATATTAAAAAAGATAAATTACATTAAGGTTATAATTGTAGAATTATACATAGTATTAGCACAATTAGTATGGCATTGTAAAGAATATGTTCTACTAGATTTAATGAAAGTGAAACAAAACTCTATACAATATTATGTTTATGTATTTGGTCTAGGTGCAGTTTTAACGATTATTTTAATAGCAATTATAATTAAGTTAATAAACCCTAGAAAGAATAATAAAGGAATAGTAAATATAGGACTTAAAAATTCTATCGGAGAATATCCACGACAAAAGAAAATATTTAAAGATAAGACAAAAGATAATAGAATTGTAATTAAATTAGAAACAAGAAATGTACCACTTACGGGATTTCAAGACAAACAAGACGATTTAGAAACTGTATATAATATTAAAATTGATTATATTACATACGCACCTAGAACAACTAAATATGTGCTTATTTATGGTACACCTATGAAGTATCTAAAACCTAAAGAGTATGGCTTTTCGGAAGATAGTTTCTTGCGTAATATAAAAAACGAATTGATTATGGGAAAAACGAGAAGTGGTAAAACCGTGTTTGCAAAAATTCAACTTGCTAACATGGGAAAAGAATTATCTTCTTTTGATAATATAGTAGAAATCTATATAGCCGATTTTAAAAATGAGGACTTTATAGAATTAGCCGATACCAAAAATTATTATGGGTATTTGAACGCAGTTGACGGAATAAACAAAGTTCACTCTATTATGTTGGAAAGAATAGAAAATAAAGACAATAGAAATGATAGGTCTACTATAATCTTACTTATAGACGAATACTCAACTTTATTGTCGGAACTTCCAAAAAAAGAGGCAGAAGAACTACAAAAGAAAGTTGGGGCAATATTAAGAAGTGGTGCAAGTAAAAATATCATACCCATCATTATAGACCAAGAGGCATATAGTAACACATTTCCAAACGCCAAACACCAATTTAGAACTCTAGTATGTTTTGGAAATTTAGAAGAAACCCAAAAAGATATGTTATTGAAAGATTATAAATCACAAATAAAAGAAATAAATAAATGTGGTGAGGCTTATGTTTATCAAGATGGCGAAGAAGATTTAACACGAATTAGGGTTATAAAAAGAGATGATGAAGAAAATATAATAATGAACGAAATAAGGAGCAAGATGGGTTAATCAATGAATATGAACTATCAAGACACTTATAAAACAAGTGAAATATATGTTCCTATAAGTGAAAAATATACGCTAACTATTGAAGAAGCCTCAAAGTATTTTCGTATCGGCGAAAATAAACTTCGTAAACTAGCAGAAGAAAATCTAAACGCAAATTGGGTTTTAATGAACGGCAACCGAATTCAAATAAAAAGAAAACAATTTGAAAAAATTATTGATACATTAAATGTAATCTAGTGAAAAAGAGCCTTATATGTGATATAATGATGTTGCATATCAAGGCTCTTTCTATTATTGAAAGGAGCAAAAAAATATGATAGAAAAAAGACGCGATAAAAAAAATCGTATTTTACATAACGGAGAGAGCCAAAGAAAAGATGGAAGATATGTTTACAAATATACCGATAGTTTCGGCAAACCACAATTTATATACGCTTGGAAGTTAGTACAAACCGATAAAACACCAAACGGGAAACGCGACGACAAGTCTTTAAGAGAAAAGGAACAAGAAATTTTAAAGGACATTAGCGATGGAATCGACACCATAGGTAAAAAAATAAGTGTATGTCAATTATATGCTAAAAAGAATAATCAACGACCAAATGTTAAAGATAACACCATAAAAGGACGCAATAGACTTATGAAATTACTAGAAGAAGACAAAATTGGTGCTTGTTCTATTGAAAATGTTAAGATGTCGGACGCTAAAGAATGGGTTATACGCATGAAAGAAAAAGGAATGTCCTACCAAACAATTAAAAATGATAAGCGCTCCTTATATTCGGCGTTTGAGATGGCAATACAAGACGACTACATAAGGAAAAACCCATTTGAGTTTAAAATTGATGATGTAATAGAAAATGACACCAAACAAAATATACCACTTACACCAACGCAAGAAGAAAGCCTATATTCTTTTATAGAAAATGATAAAATTTGTTCTAAATATTATGACGATATTATTTTAATAAGAGAAACGGGACTTCGTATATCGGAATTTTGTGGACTAATAGACACCAACCTAGATTTTGAAAATAGACTAATCAATATAGACCATCAACTTTTAAAAAATAGCGAACGAGGTTATTATATTGACGATACTAAAACCGATAGTGGAACAAGAAAAGTACCTATGAGTGACAAAGCGTATGAAATTTTTAAGCGTATAATAGATAATCGTAAAAGTACAAAGACGATTGTTATTGATGGTTATAGTGGTTTTTTATTTATAAATAGAAATGGTAACCCAAGAACGAATATAGAGTACGATGGTATTTTTAATCGAATTGTGAAAAAGTATAATAAATGTCATGAAGAAAAACTAACTAAAAAAATGACACCACATACATTAAGACATACATTTTGTACTAATTGGGCTAATGATGGAATAAACCCACATACATTACAATATATCATGGGACATAAAAATATTACAATGACATTAAGTTATTATACACACCCTACTTATATGTCGGCTAAAGCAGAGATGGAAAGAATAAACCAACAAAAGCAATTTTACTACGAATTTACTACTTTTGAAAGCGAAAATATAAGAAATTATAAAAATATATGTGAACATCTTCCAAAAATAAAAATGTCTTAAATGCTTATAAATAAAGGTTATAACGACATTTAAGAACTTATAAAAAGATAGTCAAAAAACTATATAACTTTTTCATAAATAGTCATATTGAAATGAGCAAATATAGAAAAAAAACACACATCAGAGTATTTTTATGAAGAAGACACCAAATATTTTAATACAAATTATGAATCTATATTTCGAACATATAATAGTAAAAAGAAATATTTAAAATGCTTTCAATAATTATCAAATTATAACAACTGCTAGTACAGAGTTGTTTTTTTTATACTTCAAAAAAGACTACCAATTTTAACTTGGTAATCTCCCCCAAAAAACTGTAATTAAAGCCAATCATAATTGATGTTATGCATTATTTCCTTATATTCCTTCTGTTTTATCAATCCATTTATTGTTTTAGGACGAATATCTATCTCATCAATTTTAGCAATATCAAAAATATCTTCTTCAATCTCAGTCATAATATCACCTTCCATTTAAAACAATTCAATATTTTTGCTTTATATAATAATATAAAATAAAATTTATTGCACCCCCTTATTTTAGGACAAAAAAATGAGGACACGGTTAAATGTCCTCTTCAGGGGGCTATTAAATTTTGGTTTATTTAATTTTAAAAACTTTATTTTTCTTTGTATTTTGTTTATTTTTTCCCAATTTTGATTAAAATAAATTAAATCATAAATATAAAAGTTTAGAATTTTGCTACCTAAATGCTACCTGAAAATTCAAAAATAACAACTTGTAATTTACTATAATAAAACTCTATTTTTTTATCAATACATCAGGATAATCTTTTGCCACTTTTTCTGCTGAAATATATTTGTTTTCTAAAGCATATTTAAGAGTCATAATTTGATTGTTTAACATAAATTTGATTGCTATTTCATTAGTGTCATCACTCTTTATATAATAACTATTTTTATCATCTTTGTAGATTAATTGTTCTTTTTGATTATCATTATCTCTATAATCCAAAATGCCATAAAATATATATTTTGTTTCTTTTTCAATGATTTTTCTTAAATCTGTACCATTAGATATTGAGTAATAACAACCTTTCGTGTCTTTTGGAATTAACCTATTGCCATCTCCCCAAACATAAATTGTATCAATCAATTTATTATTGTTATCATGCATTTCAAATTCAAACGCATAATTATCAAGTAAGCACGCGTCTCCATATTGTTTACTACTTGAAATAGCATTTAAAATTTCTGTTAATTTGTCTTTGTCACTTATTGTTCCTAATTCTTCTTGATTAGATTTTATAACTATTTTTGTAGTATTATTTATTTTATCTAATGTATTATTTGGAAACGATTTACCATCATCGCTATTCTTAACTACACACTTATTAACAATATCTTTAAAATCAACATCATTGTCTTGATTATGAATATAAATAGTAGGAGTTAAAGGACTTTCATATGTTTGATATATAGAAAATTTGTTATAGAAATATTTATCAAAATCTTTCATTACACTAGATTCATAAGTCCCATTTTTTGGGTAAACCATTACATAAATATTATTTGGATGATTACTAGCATATACTCCTTTATAATAGGAAATTTTTTCTTTATCATTACTTTTTATTTCACTTAAAGGTATTTCTATTAAATCATCTGTTTCAGTTACAAGATAGCCTCCTAATTGACTTTCTAAACATTGCACTAATTCCTTATCATAATCCTCTGTTGTTTTCTTATCGTTTTCTTGTTCTTTCTTTCCACAACCTACAACTCCCAAAACCATAATCCCACATATTAAAATTGATAATAGTATTTTTTTCATAATCACTCCTCCATTTCAAAAATCTATTATTAGAATAACACGTTGATATATACATTATAGCATTAAAAAAGCAAAATCTAAACCGATTCTACTCTTATTCTTCAAAAAATTTATCTATTCTAACACCTAATATTATAGAAATCTTGTATAAAGTCATAAGTGATATGTTATTTCTATCATTCGCCGACTCAATACGTTTTAGATGATTAACTGATACATCTAATTTTTCAGCAAGATCCATCAATCTTACACCTTTTTCATTTCTATATTTTTTGATGTTTTGACAGATAACAGCCTTAATATTTTCATTAAAGTCAGCATACTGATTCAAAATATCACTCTCCTAATAAAAATTATAGAAGAAAAAAATTCATAAATAAGCAACCTTTTGTGCCTAACTAACTGAATTATGTTATACTTATATGGTAGTGACTTCACTACATTGCGAAAGGAGGATTTATGGATAACAATACCATAATCAATCAAGTAGTAAATCAAGCATATAATGATTTAACAGGGTTAATAGACCTTAAAGCAACTGCACTAGGTGGCTATTTTGGAATTATTATTCCTGAAAGTCGATTAGAAGAACTTATGCCATTTGTCGATAAAATAATAAATGGGGTATATGAAAAATTCTGTCATATTCTTTCAGCAAGTATTACAGATGATGATATGGAATTTATTATATATAAATCATTTTGTTACAATAAACCTAGTAAAGACTTAATTGAAGATTGCTTTAAAATTGTAAATGATGATATAAAAAATAAACAAAGTAGTAACACAACAACCACTTTGCTTAAATCTCTTTCTTCTTTACCACAAAAATATAACGAAGAAGATACTTCAAAAACACTAGATACAATATTTGATATTTTGCTAGACTATTATAGTATAATTAAAATTACTAAATAATCATTTTTTCTCAATTATAATATCTATATCAAACTCTTTGGCTATGGTTTTTAAGACCTCTACTCCATAATTGACTGTACCTGCTTCGTATTGTTCTATCGTTCGCTTTGATTTTCCAATACGTTTAGCAAAGTCTTTTTGAGTAAGATTAGTCCATTCACGTATAATTCTAATAGCCTCGCCTTTGGTATAGTCTTTCATATTAAGTCTCATCATCTACCACCATATAAATTTTATCAGCAAATTAAGGAAAATAGCTTAAACTCACTATCTCATAGTGATAGTATATTCAAATATAAAAATAATATACAAAATGTTAAATTATATATGCAAAAAGGAGCAATTTTTATGCTCCTTTTAAAATACCTATGACAGCATGACAGCAAATTTTGGGAGGGGTACTCCTATTTTTTCCTGTCATTCCTGTCATTTTTCTTATTAAACATTTTTTCAACAAGTTCTTTTGTTTCTTTATTGGCATTATATACTGCAAGATAATTAAATAATACTGCAACACTCATAAGAAGATACATACTCCATATAGCATAGGAACTTGCACTTATACTCTTATTGTAAAATTCACAAAATAATACCACTAAATATATTAGACCACTTAAAACGATAGATACTGCTGTTACATCATTAAACGATCTGTTAATAGTATTTGATTTATGTTTATCAAGGTTTCTTCCAACTTTACTCCAAATAAACACATATAACACTTCAAATAATAACATTAAAGTAACCAACATCCAATACCAAGCATAAAATATATCTTTCTTTAAAATAGTACACAAAATTGCCAACGTTAATAAAATCAAATTTACTAACAAAGCACCTATACTAATCCTTTTGCTTTTTTTTATCATTTTCAACTGCCTCCTTTCTTCTTGCACTATTTAAAACATTTACAATTTCTTTTGCTGTTTCAATTTGATATTCGGTATCTTCAATCGTTTGTGAAATTACCTCTCTTTCAGAATCAGTTAGTTTTTCCTTTTCTAATCTTTCTTTAAAATTAGTTACTAATTCTTCCCAATTTTTAATCATTGATGTAGTATTTAAAATGGCATCGACAATTTGATCTCCTTTTAAATGTTCGTAGTAGTTAATTAAAAACGGATTTAAAGAAGTTACTTGAAAACCTAGTCCTGCTGCATACATTAAATCATTGTAGTTTATTCCTATATGTGTACTAATCTTTCTTAATGTTTTTGGATTTGGTATTTCTCTTTCTCCTGATTCAATTCTAGCAAGTTCAGTATCACTTATTTTAGCAATTCTAGCAAGTTCTCTTTTAGATAAGTGTTTCTCTTCTCTTGCTCGAGCTATCATTTGCCCAACAGTCTCATTATTGTCTTTCATACGAATAAAACTCCTTTCGCAATATAAATATAACACATTTTAATTCTTTTTGCAACTTTTTAGTTATTTTTTAATAAAAATTGCGACTTTTTTATTGACAAATAATTTTTGTTGATTTATTATTAACTTAAAGGTTGCAATTTTAACATTTTTACAACCTCAATAGTTCTTTGACAATTAAATAGAGTTGGACATCGCCGATACTCTGCCGACTCGTTAAACAAATGCAAGGCAAAATACCTCTATTGGCACGAGAGTTGTAGATTAACTAAAATCTTCGTTACATATATGGCTAATCACTATATATACATCCTTAAAGGGAGTTGTTGGTAACACTAAAACCATCAATAGTATAGAGAAAGAGAGGTGAATCAATGAATGCAAGAGAGACTTTAAATTTAATATCAAAACAATGGTGTGATCTAAATGATTTAAGAAAACTTACAGGGCTAGGAAAAAATAATGCTATCAAGTTGAAAAATGAAATAAGAATTGATTTAGAAAACAAAGGCTATTTACTTCCTAACAAATTACTTCCTATGGATGAAGTTGTAAGTTATCTCAAAATAAATATAAGTTATCTTCAAAAAATGGCAAAAGAAGTTATTAACTAGAAAGGAGTTTTAAATGAAAACAATAAGTGAAATGAGAAAAGAAGCAACAAAAAAAGACTTCATAGTTGATAACCTAATGAAATCTAAAGGATTATATTGTCTTGTTGCTAGACCAAAAGTTGGTAAGTCATTATTGGCGTTACAACTTGCCAACTCTATTGCAACAGGAACAAATTTTTTAGGATTTAGGACAAGTCCATCTCCTGTCTTATATATTAGCACAGAAATGAATTCTACGCAATTAGTTGATAGAATTGATAAGATGAACTTACAATTTAATGATGATAATTTCGTTATGATAGAACAAAATCCAAGTGAAAGAAAACTAAATTTAATGGATTTACAACTACAATTTCAAACATTTTCTAATGACTACAAAGGTCACTTTGTAATCATAGATATGTTTAGTGGCATTGATTTAAACAATGGCTATGACTTAAATAACTATCAAGATATAGGACAAGTTGTTTTCCCAAAATTTAGAGAATTATGTAAAAAGTATGATTTTACTATTCTTCTAGTCCATCACTTGAATAAAAATAATACTTCATTAGGTAGTACTGCTATTGATGGATTGGTTGATGGAAAAATCACTTTAAAACAAGATTCCAACATAAAGAATAAAATACTTTTAAATTACGAAAGTAGAGACTATGAGGGATTAGATTTAGTTCTTAAGCGAAATGAAAATTTATTATTTGAACTATCAGAAGTCGAGAGCGATGACTTAAATTATAATATACTAACTTTTCTAAATTATGCGATTAAACAAAAAGAATTTTCCTTTACCATGAGTGAAATGACAAGCAAGTTAAACTTACAAATCACTCCATCAGTATTTGGGAAATTAATTAATGGAAACCTAGATATTTTAGAAAAGGAAGGACTTCATATTGAAGAAAAACGTGTTGGGAAAAAACGTAATTATTATGCAAAATATGAAGAACCAATTAACGAAAATGAATAATTTTCGTTAAAGTTTTTGTAACTTTTTTTAAAAAAGTTATAGGTAAAAAATGAACGAGGCACGTTTTGTTGCGAAGCAATGAAAGTGGCGATAGTGAATATTTTTACAATTATGAAAAGTACTACTCTTTCATAATTTATTAAATGATAAGTACCTAGTAGGTGCTTATTATTTAATCTTGTTTATAAGCATTACACCTTTACGATAGTTTAGGTGTTTTGCGATTAAACAAGCAAGGGGTTATTAGGGAGTTCCCTAATCTCACGTGGGCTATGCCCTAGTGAGATAGGTCAATAAATGACCTTCCCCTCAAAGAAGCAAGAGCAAAGGAGGAATTAAATGTATGATGGCAAACAAGTTGTACGAGTAGAAACACAATATAAAAAAGATGATCTCTATAATATCGGTGTAGAAATGAAAGACCGAAAAGGTACAGGTAATTATGATATAGAACGTAGAGAATATAATATAGAATATGTTTCACTTACTCAAAATAATTTATATCAAGAAGTGAAATACAATTTAAAAAAAAGAAAAATAGAATATTTAGATAGAACAAAAACTAATCTATTAAATGGTGTAACATTTACGAGTGGTCCTGAATTTTTTCAAGCACTAGGAATGGAATTTATAGATAGTGGTAGAACTTATCATACAGGAGATAAAAAAGGTCAAGCAGTTATGATACCAAAAATCAAATCAAAGGAAGATATACCAAATGCTGTATCTTTCTTTTTTGATTCCTGTATGGAATTTCTAAAAGATTATGTGGGTGAAGAAAACATACTTCTTGCACAAATCCACTATGATGAAGATACACCCCATCTTCAAGCATATTTTCTGCCTGTTGTAGATATGGTTAAAAGAAAATGCTATATCAAAGACAAAGATGGGAATGTTGTTAAAGAAGAAGTTAAAAAGAAAGATGGTTCTACTACTATTGTTCCAAAATTACTTCGTGATAGCAAAGGTAAAATTGTCTATGAGGAAGTCAAAGGCAAATTTCTAAATTGCGATCAATTTTGGAAACAAAAAGGTGGTAAATTATCTTTTCATCAAATGCAAAATGACTTTAATAAATTTATAACTGAAAAAGGATTTAATCTCTATCGAGGAGATATTGGAGCAAACAAACAAAATCAATCTAAATTAGAGTATGATATAGCCGAAAAAAAGGCTGAATTAGAAGAATTAAACAAAGAAAAGGAAAATACCTTACAAATAATTGAAAACTCCAAAAATGGTCTTAAAAACCTAGAAAAAGAGGTTGATAATGATTTACTAAATCCTATAAAAAGAAAACTTGGTGGATTCAAAGAAAATGATGTTTCTAAAATTATAGAATACACCAAAGGACTAGAAAACAAAGTTGTTATTCTATCTACTGATAATAATAACAAAGATTTAATGATTGAAAAATTAACAAAAGAAAATAAGACTTTTAAAAATAACAGCGAACTAATCAAGAAAAATAAAATCATTAAGGAGCAAAAATCTACTATCAATGAACAAGAGCAAGAGATTGGTAGATTAAGTGAATTAGTAGATATTTTAAATAATACTATTGATAATTTGAAAATAAAATTTGAAAAAGAAGTTGAGAAATGGAAAAATTTATTTAAAAAAATGTGTAAGGCAATCGACAAAGTTTTAGATAGAGATAAACCAAAAGAACGTTTAGAAGATTATGAAGATATTGCTGACGCAATTAACTATGGTTACTATAACAAAAATAACGATAAAGACAAAGATGATTATGAAATTGGAATGTAGAAAGGAGCATTTATATGATGGCAATTATTATTGATAAAAACACTACTATTGAAAAAGAAAAATTGATAATTGAATCACTAGAATTATCACTTAAAGAAGATAAAGCTAGAAATGATGAAAAAAGTATAAAATACCATACAATGGCTTTAGAAGAACATAAAAAAGTTCTTTTTAATTTAGAAAATACTAACAAAAATGAATTAGAAATGGAAAGGTTGTGATAATATGGCAGTTATTTTATTGAATAAAAAAGAATGGACTAAAGATGGTCGCAAATGGATTTTTTATACACGATACAAAGACTTAAATGGTAAAACAAAACAATATAAATCAAAAAAATTTCTTAACAAAAAAGAGGCTCAAGAAGCAGAAAAAGTTTTTGCTTTAGAATTTGATAAATATAGACCTGATAATAATATGACTTTCAAAGAGTTATATCTTGCCTTTTATGAATATCAAAAAGATAAAGTAAAAGAAACTACTTTAAATACCTATAAAGATAGAATGCGATATATGGCTCTTTTAGATAATATCAAGGTTAAAGATTTTAGTTTACAACACTTTGAAATGTGGAGAAAAAAGATTTTAGAATATCCCTTATCAAATAGAACTAGGAACTATATTTATAAATTCTTAAAAACAATTATGAATTTTGGTACAAAGTGGTATGGTTTAAATTTTAATGAAATTTATCCTAAAATGACAAACTTCACAGATCCAAATGAAATTAAAAAGGAAATGGAATTTTGGACTTATGATGAATTTAGCAAATTTATCGCTAAAGAAGATAACTTAACTTTCAAGTGCTTATTTAAAACTTTATACTTTTGTGGACTTCGTAAAGGAGAAGCACGAGCATTAAATTGGAATGACATTAATTTTACAAATAATACAATTAGAATAAATAAAGGGCTTAACGATAATGTAAACAGGAAAAAATACACGATTACAAGCCCTAAAACTCTAACAAGCAATAGAACACTACCTATACCAAAAGAATTAGTAAATGATTTAAAAGAGTTGAAAAAAAATGCTATGAGTTATACTAATTTTCAAGAAGAATGGTTTATATTTGGTAATGCTACCCCTCTTGGAGATGATGTCATTAGAAGAAGAAAAAACAATAAATGTAAAGAGGCAGGTGTTAAAGTTATTCGAATCCACGATTTTAGGCATTCCTGTGCTTCATTGCTTATCAATAATGGTGCAGACATAACACTTGTTGCTAAATATCTAGGACACTCTAAAATTGATGAAACATTAAACACCTATTCTCATATGTTTAAGAACAAACTAGACAATATCATTGGTCTTATTGATAAATTAAATGATACTAGAGAACAAAATATTGATTGTGATAATATCAACAATAAAGATGACTTTGAAATGAGTTTATAATAGAAATAAGGAATTTGGTTAATATGCCAAGTTCCTTATTTTTTTATGCTTTTAAATAATCAAAAAACTAAAAAATGCTACCTAATTGCTACCTAAAGCACATTTTTTAGTTTTGGTTTTTCGAGAAACCCTTATAAATTAAGGGCAAAAAAAGTGGAGCACAACTAATCGTGCTCCTTCAGGGGGTTTTGGTTGAATGCTCTTATACCAGTTTTGCATAAGAACATCCGCGTGATATTATCACGCTAGTATAATTATAGAGTTTTACAAACAAAATGTCAAGAGATTTCGCGAAAGAATATTAATGTAGTCAAAATAAAATTTGATGTGAAATAGTTAATAAAATAAGTTTTTTTAAATAAAATGTCGAATTTAGGTTAAATTATAAAAAAATGTTCAAACTATCTTTAAGAGGTGAAACTATGTTTAAAAAAACAATCATATTTTTAACTATTATATTATTAGTTATATTATCAAGTAATTCTCATGAAAAGACTAAATTAGTCTATAATGAAATAAGTAATGATAATGAATATAATCAAATTTATTTGCTATTTGAGGACAAAAACTTAACTACTAATAATTTTAATGATTTTTTTAAAAATATAAAAGTATTAAAGGTTTATCCATATATTAATCCTATTTATGCAGGTAAAATAAAGGCTAATTATAATTATGAATTTAATTGGGAAAACCATAATTATGATTTAGAAAAAATAAAAAATGATTTTATAAGTAAACTTAAAAATATAGGTTTGACAAATGAAGCTAATGAATATCAAATAAATGGAGTAGTTATTAATAAAGTTCTAATCTATTCAAATTTAGGAAAAATCAAAAATATTTTTAAAAACTATAATAACATTAAATATAGTTTTAACTTAAATGGTATATATTATAATATATAATTGCTTATAAAAGTGATTTTTTTTGATTAATTTTTTGTTGTATTATTTGTTATATAATAGTATAATTGTATTAGGTGATTTAAATGGTATATATATGGTTAGGAATAGTTTTACTTTTAGCTGCAGTTGAAGTAATGACAGTTAATTTAACAACAATTTGGTTTGTAGTTTCAGGTATACTTGCTATAATAATTAGTTTTATAACAGATGTATTTTTAATTCAATTTGCTGTTTTTGTAATAGTTGGAATAATATTGTTAATTACAACTAGATCATTTTTGCAAAATAAATTAAATCAAATGCATATCCGAACCAATGCTGATAGAGTCATTGGTATGACAGGAATTGTGACAGAAGAAATCACTAAAAAAAATTATGGAGAGGTTAAAGTAGATGGAAAAAGATGGACTGCTTTAGCTGACAAAAAAATTAAAGTTGATACCACTATTGAAGTTCTAGAAATCGATGGTGTCAAATTAAAGGTTAAAGAGAAAGAGGATGAGTAGAATATGGATATTTTAATAATAATTTTAATTTTAGTAGCAGTTATTGTTCTGCCAAATATTAAAATAGTTCCACAAGCTAGAAATTATGTTATTGAAAGGATAGGTTCTTATTATACAACTTGGCAAAATGGTTTACACTTCAAAATTCCATTTGTTGACAGAGTTGCTAATAATGTTACTTTAAAAGAAATTGTTAAGGATTTCGATCCACAACCAGTTATTACAAAAGATAATGTTACAATGCAGATAGATACAGTTGTTTATTTTCAAATTTTGGATGCTAAACTTTATACATATGGTGTTGAAAATCCAATTAATGCTATAGAAAACTTAACAGCGACAACTCTACGTAATATTATAGGTGAATTAGAACTAGATCAAACATTAACATCAAGGGATATCATTAATTCTAAAATGCGTGCTATTCTAGATGAAGCAACTGATGCATGGGGAATTAAAATTAATCGTGTAGAACTTAAAAATATTTTGCCACCAAGAGAAATACAAGAGGCAATGGAAAAACAAATGCGAGCAGAACGTGAAAGACGTGAGGCTATATTAAAAGCAGAGGGAGAAAAAAGATCTAGTATTTTAATAGCTGAAGGTGAAAAAGAAAGTGCTATTCTTAGAGCAGAAGCTCATAAAGAAGCACAAATAAAAACTGCTGAGGGTGAAGCAGAAGCATTATTAAAAGTAAAACAAGCAGAAGCAGATGCTATAAAATTATTAAAAGAAGCTAGCGCAGATAAAGCAGTACTTACATTAAAAAGTTTTGAAGCTCTAAAAGAAGTAGCTAATGGAAACGCCACAAAAATAATTGTTCCATCAGAATTACAAAATATTGCAACTATTGGAACAACTATAAGTGAAATGCTTAAAGAAGATAGAAAAAATAGATAATGAAGTACAAATTAGATTATCTCAAAAGTTTTATTAAAGTATTATTTTGGCCAATTCTATTAGAATTAGGCCAATTTTTATTAATAATTCTTTTTACCATCTTCTTTAATATGAATTACATAGCTACTTTAAAAAAACAATTTCCAAACTTAACCGATTTTCAAATTAGTAATAAATTTAATGAAATAATGAATACTAATAAATATATAGAGGAACTTAATATATTTTTAAGATCTAGAAGTTTAATTATTATTATAATTCTTATGATAATAGTTTTACCTTTAATAATAAAATCATATAAAAAATTAAAAATTAAAGAAAATAAAACATATAAACTAACAAAATTAATTATAAATTCATGTCTTTTAGCGCTCATTTTAAATATTACAATTTATTTAATTAATACTATATTACCAATTACTAATCGTTATGATAATATGTCTATCAAAATCAATATAATTCTTACTACTGGTTTTTTAGCCCCTATCTTAGAAGAATATATATTTAGAGGATTAGTATATAATAAATTAAAAAAATTTAATTCTAAAAAAACAGCTATTATTATTACAACTATATTATTTGCACTTCTACATTTTGAATTATCACAAATAATATATACATTATTAGTAGGATTTTATTTAATTTATATATATGATAAAACAAATAACATATATTTATCTATTTTAACTCATATTATAATTAATACTTCGACTATTTTATTGATGCCATTAATAATAAATACTAATATTTATATTCAAGTAGGATTACTTATTATACTAAGTTTATGTTTTTATCAAAACCTTATAATTAATTTTTTTAAAGAAAATACTTAATAATAAGTATTTTTATTATACTAATTTTTAAATTTTTGGTTAAAATATAGTTAAAGAATAAAGATTAATTGTTTTGAATGAAATTTTGTTGTATAATGAATATATGGTGATACGATGAAAAAAAAGATAAATGATGTAGATATAAACTTTATAAGATATGGTAGAGAATCAGGTAAAAATGTTATTTTATTGCATGGATGGGGACAAAATATAGAAATGATGAAACCAATAGGAGACGCTTTAAAAAATAATTTTAATATAACAATTATTGATCTTCCTGGTTATGGTAGTAGTAGTGAGCCTTCATATGCTTGGCAGGTAAGTGATTATGTAGATTGTATTAAAAAATTATTAGATGAATTAAAAATAGATAAACCTATTTTAATTGGACATTCTTTTGGTGGAAAAATAAGCCTACTTTATTCATCTAGATATGAAGTAGAGAAGTTAGTATTATTTGGTAGTCCATTTAAATGTGAAATAGAAAAATTATCAACTAAAACTAAAATTTTAAAAGGTTTAAAAAAAGTACCAATTTTGAATAAATTAGAAGGATTTGCTAAAAAACATATTGGTTCAGTTGATTATAGAAATGCTACTGATACAATGCGTAAAATTTTAGTTAATACAGTTAATTTAGATATAACAGAAGATGTAAAAAAAATAAAATGCCCTACCTTAATAGTATGGGGAACTTTAGATGAGGCAGTACCAGTTGAAAGAGCATATGAATTAGAAAAGTTAATACAAGACTCAGGTGTAGTTATTTATGAAAATTGTACTCATTATGCTTATTTAGAAAATTTAAATCAAACTATTAAAGTATTACATAGTTTTTTAGAGGGAGTTTAATTTATGATGTACTTATTAGTATTTAGTATTATTATTAATTATTGTTATTATTTTATTAAAAATACCAAAGCATTACATATGCTACAACAAAATTGGTACAACGATGGTAATAGGTACTTAAAATGGATTATATCAAATCCATCTAAAGTATTTTTACAAGTAGATATTTTATTTATCTTATTTATCTTTTTAATCTTTATTGATAAGAACTTAAGTATGATTTTATTTATTTTATTTTATATTTTATGTATTAGTAGTTTTTTACATAATAAAAAACAAGAACAATTAAAAAAACCTCTATCTTTTACTAAAAGAGTTAAAAGATTAATAATAACATCAACTATTATTTATTTAATACCAATATTAATTATGTTTTTATATTTTGATAAAAACTTAATTGTATATTATTATCTAATATTGGGAGCTTTAACATATTTAAACTATTTTGTAATTATGATTACTAATATTATTAATATTCCTATAGAAAAGTCAGTATTTAGGTATTATTATTATAAAGCTTATAATAAAATAAATGAAATGAGTAACTTAAAAGTTATAGGTATAACAGGTAGTTATGGTAAAACTAGTAGTAAAAATATATTAAATGATATATTAAGTATTAAGTATAATACTTGTCCAAGTCCTAAAAATTATAATACAACTAATGGATTAATGCTTACAATAAATAATTATTTAGACAAATTTAATGATGTATTTATAGCTGAAATGGGTGCCTTTAAAATGGGTGAAATACAAGAATTATGTGATTTAGTTCATCCTAAATATGGAATTCTTACTCGTATCGGAACTGCTCATATGGATAGTTTTGGAAGTAGAGAAAATATTCAAAAAGGCAAATTTGAACTTATTGAATCATTACCAGAAGATGGAGTTGCTATATTAAATAGAGATGATGAATATCAAGTATCATATAAATTAAAAAATAAATGCAAAGTTATTTGGATTGGTATTGATAATGAAGCAGATGTAATGGCAACTAATATAAAACAAACAAATAAAGGAATGTCCTTTGATTGTATATTTAAAGGTGATAAAAATAAGTATAAATTTGAAACTAGATTACTTGGTAAAGCTAATATATATAATATTTTAGCTTCTATTGCTTTAGGTAATTATTTTGGTATTGAGATAGATAGACTAAAATATGGTGTTAAAAAGGTAAGATCTATTGAACATCGTTTAGAATTAAAAAAATATGGTGATATTAATATTATTGATGATGCCTACAATTCAAATCCAATAGGCTCTAAAATGGCAGTTGAAGTATTAGGGCTTATGCCTGGTAAAAAAATCATTGTAACACCTGGTATGATTGAACTAGGTGATGAGCAGTATGAATTAAATAAAAAATTTGGTGAATACATAAGTGAGGTTTGTGATGAAGTAATACTAGTTGGAGAAACACAGACTAAACCTATATATGATGGACTTATAGAAAAAAAATATCCTAAAGAAAACATACACATTATTAATGATGTAAAATTAGCTTTTAAATTAATGCAAGAATTAAAAGATAAAGAAACGTATGTCCTTTTAGAAAATGATTTACCAGACATATTTAATGAAAAATAGAAAAGAGGAGTAATTATGAAAATTAAAGTTGGAGTTATATATGGTGGAGTAAGTGTTGAACATGAAATTAGTATTATTTCAGCTGTTCAAGCTATGAACTATATGGATGCTGAAAAATATGATATTATACCTATATACATCAGTAAAGATCGTAATTTTTATACAGGGAAAATGCTTATGGATATAGATATATATAAAGATTTTAATGATTTAAAAAGATATGCAAAAAAAGTAACTATTGTAAAAAAAGATGGAAAATTTTATCTTCAATCATTGGGATTTTTAAAAAAAATAGTAGAAGAAATAGATATAGCATTTCCAATTGTACATGGAACAAATGTAGAAGATGGAACATTACAAGGATATTTAGATACAATAGGTATACCTTATGTAGGATCTAATGTTTTAGGTTCTGCTTTAGGACAAGATAAAGTAGTTATGAAACAAATATTTGAATCAGAAAAATTACCAATTTCTCCTTACATTTGGTTTTATGATTATGAGTATTTAAATAATACTGATACAATTACTAAGGAAATAAAAAAACTAGGATATCCAGTTATTGTTAAACCAGCAAGCCTAGGTAGTAGTGTAGGAATCACTGTTGTTAAAAGCGAAGACGAAATAGAAGAAGCTATTATGGATGCTATAACATATGATACAAAAATAGTAGTAGAAAAAATGGTCGAGAATTTAGTTGAAGTAAATTGTAGTGTATTAGGTAATTATGAATATCAACAAACAAGTGTTATAGAAGAAGTAATGACTACTGAAGAATTTTTAACTTATAAAGATAAATATGTAGGTGGAGCAAAAGGTTCTAAATCAAAAGGAATGGTTTCAACAGATCGTATTATTCCTGCTAGAATTAGCGAAAAAATAAAAGAAGAAATAGAAACATTATCTAAACAAGTATTTAAAGTATTAAACTTAAGTGGTGTTTGTAGAATTGATTTTTTAATTGATAAGAAAACAGAAAAATTATATATTAATGAACCAAATACTATTCCAGGTTCTCTAGCTTTTTATCTATGGGAACCAACAGGTAAAAGTTATAAAGAACTTTTAGATGATATGATTACACTATCAATTAAAAATTATAAAAACAAATCTAAAAAAGTATATTCTTTTGAGACAAATGTTTTAAGTAATTTTGGTGGTACTAAAGGTTTAAAAGGAATGAAAAATAAACTAAAATAATTTAGTATGGCAATTGCTTAAAAGTAATAAATAAAAATAGAAAAAACAGGGAGCGATTATACAAGAAAAGGTATAATTTTCCTTGTTTTAATAAACATAAGAGAAAAAAGGTGAGATAATAAATATTTACTTGTTTATATTATTATTAACCTTGTAAGTTAGCAGTTAACACGAATATTATTTTATGTGATAATATATCTACTAAGTGGTGGATTATACTATGGATATTTCAAATATGATTAAAGACTTAAAATATAAAAGAGATAGAGCAAAATATTTAGGACATGTTACACAAAAAATTGGTACTCTTATAGAGTATGAACATGAAATATTTTGTAATGTTTATAAAAGAAGTTCCTTAAATAGGGATAAAAATAAGGATTTTTATGAATTAAATTGTAATGGAATTGACAACCAAAAAGACAAAGAAATGATTGATTATTTTAAACTTAATAAACAATTTGAGTATTATTTTGGAGACATAAGAGCATAAATATTACATCATCATCTTCAATTATCGTTTTTTATAATTGTAAATTTTATTGTAATGAATGAATTCAAGTTTATTCAGCAAATAATATTTCTTTAATAAATAATGAATATAATTTCGGTTTTTCCAAGAATGGTAAAAATAAATTTTTAAGTGGAAAAATTAAAAAATTCTTTGATAATAGAAAAACATAAAACAAATAGAATTTATGAAGATTGTAATGATAATGGTATTAATGTAGAAGCTAATGATATATATATGGAAATCTGATATTTTAACTGGACAGTATGGAGAAATTAATGTAAAAGCTAATAAAATTATAATTGAAAGCCAATATGCTTCTTGCGTGGATAATACTTTACATGAATTTTATAATATGGATTTTTCAATTATTGTTTATAATGGTGTTGAAATAACAGGTAACTATAGTAGTGTTAATGAATTAAATAAATATGAAAAAATAATAATGAAATAGTTAAAAAGATCTAGTATATCTAGATTTTTTTTGAATAATTTTATATAATTGAATAAGGTGATAAAATGTTTGAAAGTTTAGGCGATAGATTAGAGCGTGCTATAAATAAAATTAAAGGCTATGGCAAAATTACTGAAGAAAATATAAGTGAAGTTATAAGAGAAATTAGATTAGCTCTCTTAGAAGCAGATGTAAACTATGTCGTTGTAAAAGAATTTATAAATAGTGTTAAAGAAAAAGCTTTAGGAGAAGAAGTTAGTAAAAGTTTAAAACCAGGAGAACTTTTTGTTAAAATCTTAAAAGATGAATTAGTAGAATTATTAGGTGGAGAAAAGAAAGATTTATATACAAGTGGTAATCCTAGTATCTTAATGATGGTAGGTTTGCAAGGTTCTGGAAAAACTACAACTATTGGTAAACTAAGTTTATTACTTAGAAAAAAATATAATAAAAAACCTTTATTAGTTGCCTGTGATGTATATAGACCAGCTGCTATAGAACAATTAAAACAAATAGGACGAGAACTTAATATCGAAGTATATGAAGAAGGTAATAAAAACCCTGTTGAAATAGTAAATAATGCTATTAAATATGCTAAAGAAAATAGTTTTAATTATATTTTAATTGATACTGCAGGACGATTACATATCGATGAAGAATTAATGATGGAATTAGAAAATATTAATAACAGTGTCAGTCCTAATGAAATATTATTAGTTGTTGATAGTATGACTGGACAAGATGCTATTAATGTAATAACTGGATTTAGTGAAAGATTAAATATAACAGGAGCTGTTTTAACTAAACTAGATGGTGATACTAGAGGAGGAGCAGCTTTATCAATTAGACACTTAACTAATATTCCAATTAAATTTATTGGTGTAAGTGAAAAAATGGATGGATTGGAAGAATTCTATCCAGATAGAATGGCAACTCGTATCTTAGGCATGGGTGATTTAATGTCTATGATTGAAAAGGCAGAATCAGTTATTGATAAAGATGAAGCTTTAAAAACAGCTAAAAATTTAGAAAAAGGAAAATTTGATTTAGACGATTTTTTAACTCAATTTAAGCAAATAAAAAAATTAGGACCATTAGAAAATATTATTAAAATGCTACCAGGAGCTAAAAAAATGGGTTTAAATAATGTTAAAATAAATCCTAAAGATATAGCTCATATTGAAGCTATTATTCTATCAATGACACCATATGAAAGAAAACATCCTGAAACACTTAAAGCTAGTAGAAAAATAAGAATTGCTAAAGGTAGTGGTAGAAGTGTTGAAGAAGTAAATAGACTGCTTAAACAATTTGATCAAATGAAAGTAATGATGAAACAATTAAAAAATGGTAATTTAAAAATGCCTTTTTAGTTAATTTAAAATATCAAGGCGTTTAACATATTCAATTTTTATCTTCCTACATAAGATAAGAGTAGATAAGGGGGATAAAGATGTTTAACAAAAGAAATTGTGGATGTGGAAGACAAGGCATGGGTTTTAATCAACAATTTGGAAACCAAGGTATGGCTAATCCAATAGTTGAACCAACTATTACAACTTGTGATCAAAAGGATTTCTACTGTGAAGTACCTCATGTATGTCCTATTCATCATCATACTGTAAACCGTGTTCACTACGTTCATACTTATACTCCAGAATATAGCTGTTCAGAATCAACAGAAGTTATAAATAATGATTGTGGCAGTTGTTCTGGATTCGTAAACAGATAATTTTATCTGTTTTTTTCTTTAAAATAAATATTTACTATGCTATAATTAAATTGGTGATAGTATGCAATTTATCGAATATTCAAAATGTTCAACTTGTAAAAAAGCAAAATTTTGGTTAAATGATAGAAAAATAAAATATGAAGATAGACAAATAAAAGAAAAAACACCAACTTATGATGAATTAAATTTTTGGATTAGTAAATTTAATATTCCAATAAAAAAGCTATTTAATACAAGTGGTTTAAAATATAAAGAATTAAATTTAAAAGAAAAATTAACTAACATGTCTGATAAAGAAAAATAAAATTACTTTCTAGTGATGGCATGCTTATAAAAAGACCATTATTAGTTTTAGAAAATAAAATTTTAATAGGTTTTAAAAAAGAAGAATGGGGAAATTATTTTAGTAGTAATGGAGGTAGTTATGAAGTTTTATAGATGTCCTATATGTGGAAATATTATTGAATTAATAGATGATAATTCAAAATTTATAAAATGTTGTGGTAGAGAAATGGAGTTATTAGAAGCTAATGTAAGTGATGCTTCTTTAGAAAAACATGTACCACATTGTGAAATAAAAGATGATAAAGTTAAAGTTTCAATAGGTGAAATAATACATCCTATGGAAGATAATCATTATATTATGTTTATAGCTTTAGTAAATAACAATAAAATAACTAGAGTTAATTTAAAACCAAATGAAGAGCCTGTTGTTATATTTGATTATAAAAAAGGTTCTACTATCTATGAATATTGTAGTATTCATGGCCTTTGGAAAAAAGAAATTTAATATTTTTTAAGGGAGGTTTTAGTTTGAATCGTTTAGAATTTAATACAGTAATGGAAGTGTTAGGAATAAAGAATCATGAAGAAGCTATAGAAAAGTATTTTTATAAAGACCAAATTTATTATTGAAATGATTTAAAGATATCTTTTCCTAAATATGGTAACGATGATGATACTGAGATTGAAGGAAAGATACCTTTAGATTTTTTGAAAATAATTGATAATAAATATCCTAATAAAATTTATGAAATTATAGGTAGAGGAATCGAATATTTAAAGATTAGTATACATTTTAAGGAAAGATTAATAATTTTTTTAACAGAAATAAAAGATTATTTAGCTAGAAAAAATAATTTACCTGAAACAGAAGTCCAAAGATACGATGAGTTAATTACCGAAACATATTCTAAAATGTTAAAGCAATTAAATCCATCACTTTCTGGCTATGAATGACTTAGAGATAAAAAGAATTGTTCATCTATTTTTGATAATATTTTTAAAGAAAAAGAGACTACTTTAGGGAAAATGTTTAGACAAGCTATAGATGATTTTGATATGTCTGTAAATCCATATATGAATCCAAATATTGAATTAGATAATATCGAAAATTATTTAAAAAAAGTTAAAATTGGAATATCTGTCGCACCCCCACCTAATCCTGAATATGGTAGTTTTGATGCATGTAGAATTAAAATAGAAAAAATTAATTCTGATGGTTTTGTATGTTATCGTAGATTTTATGATGGATTTGAATATAAATTATCAACTGATGATTTAAAATTAATTCATAAAATTGTTGATTATTACGATTGGGGTAAAAGCGAAATTATTGAATTAAGAGATGATAAAAAGCGTATTTCTATAGAATATACTGTAAATGAAAGATTTGATGGTTGGATTTGTGGTATACCAGTTGTTGGAAAACCAACTATAGAACAAATAGGATTAATTTATGATAAATTAATAGAAGCTAAAGAATATGCTTCATCTATTACTTTAGCAAATAATAAAGAAGAAAAAGGCAAAGAGATGGTTATTCAAAAACCTAAAAATAATTAGGTTACCATCTTTTTTAGTTTTATGTTATAAATCCCATAGCACTAAAAAAATATATATAATAATATTGAGGTGTTTTATATTATGTTAAAAATTAAGGATGCTAAATATTATCGTGAAATGTTAAATAAAGATCAAACAACATTACTTATATTATCAATTATATTTTCAATAGTAAGTTTATTACTTGGGGCTTTTTCTATATTTTTTAAATTAATTCTTCTTATAATATTTTTAATAATTTTAATTTGTAATAGAAAAGTAAATCAAAAGTTTGTAGGAAGGTTATTAATTATTATAGGAAGTTTTATGGTTTTAAATATATTAATAGATAAATCATTGTTTGGAATAATTTATTTTATATTAGGTTTATTTCATTTAATACATGCAATTAAATATTTGATATATTTTAAAAAGGATTTGGCTTTTTGTAAAGAACAGAAACCACTAAAAACAACTAAATTTACTTACTTTAATTTATTGCTTCGTTTGGACTCTTTTTTACTTATAATTTAAGTATCGATATGTTTATATTAGGAATAATACTAAATTTATCTATATCATTATTTATCTTTTTTTCATCAATTATTTTAATGATTAAAAAATATAAAGGTGTATTACTTTATTTAATATTTACTTTTGATTTATTTTTACTATTTTTTAATACATTTATTGCAGTTAATATTTTACCTGGTTTATTTTATATTAGATAAAAAACAGTTTTCACTCACTGTTTTTTATATTCTTCTAAAGTAATATTTTTATTATATATATTAGTTGCATGTTCAATACCAACATAACGATAATGCCAAGGTTCATATTTAAAACCAGTTATATGTTCCTTACCTTTAGGATATCTTAAAATAAATCCATATTTATGAGCATTTTCCTTCATCCAATTAAATTCAATACTTTTTTCAAAATCATCATAATTACCATTAGAACCTTCCACATCAACTGCTAAACCTGTTTGATGTTCAGAATGACCTGGTTTAGCAGAGCATAGTAAGGCATAATCTAAACCTTTAGAATTAGTATACTCATTAAATAATTTACCCTGATATTCGTAATCCCTATAAGTAGAAGTTGCAATTATTTTATATCCTAAAGAAGAGGCATCTGCACTTAAGTTTTCAAAAGCAATAGCAGCTTCTTCCCTTAAATACTTATTATCAAAGGCATAGCGATTATTAATTAATCTTAAATCATTAGGTGTATAATCTTTTGGTAAAATATTATTCTTATTAACTAAAACAATTAAATCATTTGGCTCTTTTATTTCTTTTATATTAGTATAAAAATCATCATTATCATCATCATAGAAAAATAAAAGAATTAAAACTATTACCATAATACAGGTAAATCCTTCAAGTTTTTTATCCATGAATATCACCAATATAGTATATGAAAATAAGAGTTTATTAGTTCAACAAAAGAATAAAAACTAATTTTTTGTAAATAATAATAGTGGAGGATAAATATGGAAAATAACATTAAAGCTTTAAATGAATTAAGTAAAGGTGCTCATATGGGTTTGGATGCTGTTAAATTTATTTTAGATATAGCCAAAGATGAAGGACTAAGGAGTTTTTTGAAAACTAACCAAGAAAAATATCAAAACTTGATAGAAAAAATTGATAAAGTTTATTCAAAATATCGAAGTGAGGAACCCCAAAAAACAAATACTATGAATAAAGTTATGACCTGGTATACACTAAAACTAAAAACGATAACAGATCATACTACCTCTAAATTAGCCGAAATTTTATTTCAAGGATTTAATATGGGAATATCAGAAGGAAGAAAGCTATTAAATCACAAAGAAGTAGATAGAAGTGTTAATGAGTTAATTGAAGAATATGTAACTTTACAAGAAGAAAGTGCCAAGAGAGTTAAAAAATTTTTATAGTCACTTATCTTCTTTTTTTCTTAAGTAAATGTAGTTGCCAAATAAAACAATGTTATGCTATACTTAATATAGCAAGTTAATACTAAAGTAGGTGAGTTATGGAATTTGTAGAAAATATAGAAAAGCAGGAATTTAATAAATTTGTAGAAAATAATCCTAATAGCCATTTTTTAAAATCATATGAATGGGGAGAGGTATCTAAATTAAAGGGCTGGATTCCATTTTATGTAGGAATAAAAAAGAATAAAAAATTAGTTTGTACAGCTTTACTTTTAAAAAAATGCCTACCTTTTAATTATTCGTACTTTTATATACCTAGAGGGTATACAATTGATTATAATGATTATGAACTATTAAATATGTTCACCAATCATATAAAAGAGTTTACTAAAAAACATAAATCACTATTTTTTAAAATAGATCCTGATATTAAACTTCATACTATTGATAAAGAAGCAAGTGTAATTGAAGGTGAAAATAATTATAAATTAGTTTCTAATTTAAATAAGATAGGTTTTAAAAGAAAAAAATTAAATAAATTTTTTGAAAATGAGCAACCTAGATTTACTTTTAGAATTAATTTAGATAGTGAAGAATCAATAGATAAAAGATATTCTAAAACTGTTCATCGTTTTATAAAAAAAGCTAACTTTTATGAAGCAGAACCTTATATAGGAAACAGAGATGATATAAAAGAATTTGTAAGACTAATGAAATTAACTGAAACAAGACAAAACTTTTATTCACATGATGAAAGTTATTATGAAAAGTTTTATGATACTTTTAAAGAAAATAACCATGTAGAAATAATGCTTGCTAAAATAAATACTAAAAAAATAGTTGATAAATTAAAAGAACAAATAAAAAAAGAACCAAATGAGAAAAAAGAAGAAGAATTAAAATTTTTTGAAAAAAATAAGAATAAAGAGATAAATGTTAGTTCTTATTTAACAGTTTTCTATGGTAATAAGGCTTGGTATTTATATGGAGCTAATGACTTAGATTATAAAATGACTTTATCAAATTATAAATTATTCGATTTTCAAATAAAAGAAGCTTTTAAAAGAAATATAGAAATATTTGATGAATTTGGTACAATTGGAGATGTTCATACTACTAATAAATTAATAGGATTACATGAGTTTAAAAAGAAATTTGGAGGGGAATATACAGAATTTATTGGTGAATTTGATTATATCCAAAAACCATTTATTAATTTTTTATATAAATTAATAATACCAATTAGAAGAAAATTAGTTAGAGCAAAACTACGTAAAAACAATAAATAGGAGGATTTATGTGTGGAATAGTTGGATTTATAGATAAAAGAAATAAAAAGGATAAAGAAAAAATATTAAAAGAAATGACTAAAAAAATATATCATCGTGGTCCTAATAGTGAAGGAATATATGCATCTAATGATATAGGGTTAGGTTTTAGAAGACTTAGTATTATTGATTTAGATGGTGGTTCACAACCAATTTATAATGAACAAAAAGATAAACTAATTATTTTTAATGGTGAAATCTATAATTTTTTAGAACTAAGGGAACAATTAGAAAAAAAAGGTCATATTTTTAGTACTGATACTGATACAGAAGTAATACTACATGGTTATGAAGAATATGGTGATAAAATACTTGAAAAGCTAAGAGGAATGTTTTCTTTTGTTATTTGGGATATTAAAAATAATAACCTATTTGGAGCTAGAGATCATTTTGGAATAAAACCATTTTATTATGCACCTAATATGAATGGAACATTTATGTTTGCATCAGAAATAAAAGCTTTACTAGAACACCCTGATTTCATTAAGGAAGTAAATAAAGAAGCTTTAAGACCTTATTTAACATTTCAATTTTCAGCTTTAAATGAAACTTTCTTTAAAGGTGTATTTAAATTAAAACCTGGTCATTATTTTAACTATAAAGATGGTAAATTAGATATTAAATCATATTTTGAAGTTAAATTTGACTCTGTTGAAAAACCAATCGAAAAATATGCCAAAGAAATACAAAAATTAGTTGATGAATCAGTAGAATACCATAAAAGAAGTGATGTAAAATCAGGTGCCTTTTTATCAGGTGGAGTTGATTCTAGTTATATAGTCGCAACACTTATGCCAAATAAAACTTTTTCAGTAGGATTTGAAAGAGAACATTTTAATGAAGTAGATCAAGCTAAAGAATTATCAGATATGTTAAAAATAGAAAATATTAATAAAATAATAAAACCAGATGAGTTTTTTGATAGTTTAGAAAATGTTATGTATTATTGTGATGAACCAGAAGGCAATCCTTCAGCAGTTCCTCTTTACTTTTTATCAGAAATTGCATCTAAATATGTAACAGTTGTCCTATCAGGTGAAGGGGCCGATGAATTATTCGCAGGATATAATTGTTATGAAATATCTGCACAAGACTTAATATATAGAAAACTACCTAAATTTATTAGATATCCCTTAGGTAAAATAGCATATGCTCTTCCATGGTTTCATGGTCGTAAGTTTTTAATTAGAAATGGACTTCCTTTAGAAGATTATTTTACAGGCTCAGCTTTTATCTTTAATGAAAAAGAAAAAGAAAAAGTAGTAAAAAATGAATACTTAGTTGGTAAAACATTTAAAGAAGTAACTAAACCTATATTTGATAAGGTAAAAGATAAAGATGAAGTAACTAAAATGCAATATTTAGATATGCATCTGTGGCTTCCTGAAGACATTTTGCTTAAAGCTGATAAAATGACTATGGCTCATTCAATTGAACTTAGAGTTCCTTTTATGGATAAAACTATTATGTCTATTGCATCAAAAATACCAGATAAATATAAAGTAACTACTGAAACAACTAAATATGTGTTTAGAAAAAGTGCTTATGAAAGATTGCCAGAAGAGTGGGTAAAAAGACCTAAATGGGGATTTCCTGTACCATTTCATTATTGGATTAAAGAAGAAAAATATTATAAAAAAGTAAGAGAAGAATTTGAGCAAGATTATGTAAATGAATTTTTTCATCAAAAAGAATTATTAAAATTATTGGATGATCATTTTTATAAAGGAAAAACAAATGGTCGAAAAATTTATATTATTTATGTATTCCTTTTATGGTATAAGAAATATTTTATAGAAGGGTAGCAATATATGTACAGAAAAACATATGTAGAAATAAATGAAAATAATTTAAAAAGTAATATTGAAAATATTAGAAAAAATTATCCTGACTATAAATATTATTTTGGAGTGGTAAAAGGTAATGCTTATAGTCATGGTATGCATATAGTATCATCATTAATTGATGGTGGAATTAATTACTTAGCTGTTTCTTCTCTAGAAGAGGCTTTAGAAATAAGAAAATATAATAAAGATATTCCTATTTTATGTTTTGGTTATATTAATATAAAAGATATAAATATAGCTATAAATAATAATATTACAATATCTATTATTTCTTATGATTACTTTAAACAATTAATTAAGGAAAATATAAAAAATTTAAAAGTTCATATTAAAATTAATACTGGTATGAATAGATTAGGTCTTAATACTAAAGAAGAAGTAAAAGAAGTAGTAGATACTTTAGAAAAAAGTGATATTAATTTAGAAGGAGTTTATACCCATTATGCAACTACTGGTGTTTTGGATACTATTTGGGATAAACAAACAAAAAAATTTTTAGAACTCACTAGTTTAATTGATTTAAATAAAATAGAAATTGTTCATGCTTATGATTCAGTAGCTTTAGTTAAACATAAAAAATTAGATTATTTAAATGGAGTTAGATTAGGTATTGTTATGTATGGATATTCTTCTAGTTCTAAACAATTATCACGAATTAAAAAAATAATATTTAATTTAAAAAAATTTATTAAAACAAAAGGTAAAAAAATAAGTGATACAACTTTAAATAACCATTTAAATTTAAAAAAAGCATTTGATTTATATAGTGAAGTTGTAAATATAGCAAATGTAAAAAAAGGTGAATCAGTTGGTTATCATGGGATGTATATCTGTACTAAAGATAGTATAGTCGCAACTATTCCAATTGGATATGCAGATGGAATAACTAAATATTATAAGTATGTTAAAATAAACAATAAAAAATATTTAATAATTGCTATATGTATGGATGCTATTATGGTTTTAGTTGATGAAAGTGTAAAAAATAATGATAAAGTTACTATTATTGATGAAGAATTAAATATATCTAGTATAGCTTTAAATAGTGGTAGAAATGTTAATGAGGAATTAGTGTCTATTACTAATCGTATTCCAAGAGTACATATTTATAATGATAATAAGACAGAAATTAAATATTAGGAGGAATTATGGATTTTATATTATTAATACTAGGTATGGATGCCAATGCCTATTATATGGCTAGGTGTTACCATGAAAAATATCGTAAAAAAGCCTATTTGATAGGTAAAAATCCTATTTGGTTTACACATTTAAGTAAAATAGTTAATACTAAATATTATCCTAATATCTGGAATGAAAAAGAACTTCTAAAAATATTAGATGAATTTTATAAAGAACATAAGAGTGAAAAAATACTTTTAGTAGGATCAACCGAATACTATATTACTGTTATTTCTAAAAATAAAGAAAAACTAGAAAATAAATTTTATTTCAATTATCCTAATAAAGATATAATAGATATATTAACCAATAAAGAATTATTTTATAAAACTTATTATAATAATAATATTATAGATTTACCTAAAACTATATATTATAATTTTGATGGAGATATTAAAATTGATTTTGATTATCCTGCTATTGTAAAACCAGCTGATGTAGTAACTTATAAACATATGGAGTTTGTTGGTAAGAAAAAAATATATAAAGTAGAGTCAGAACAAGAATTAAAAGAAGTTATTAATTGTATTAAAAAAGGTGGTTATAAAAATACTTTAATTATTCAGGAATATATTCCAGGTGATGATAGTTATTTATTCGATAGTGTTATTTATTCTGATACTAAGGGTAAAGTTAAAAGAATTACTTTAGCTCAAATAGGACTACAAGAACATTTACTTAATCTAGTTGGTAATGCATCTGTTTTAATTAATGGCTATAATCAGTTTGATAGTACTGAAAAAGTACTCAAAATGGTTAAAGAATTTGCTGAATCAATTAATTTTACTGGTTTTGGGGAATTTGATTTAAAGTATGACTATCGTGATAAAAAATTTAAAGTTTTAGAAATAAATCCGAGACAAGGTAGATCTAGCTATTATTTAACACATGCTGGATGCAATTTAATTGAACTTTTAGAAAAAGATTTAATTAAAAAAGAAGATTTAGAATATGAATATTTAGATAAAGAAGTCTTACTTTCTTTTGTACCTAAAAATATTATTAAAAAATATATTAAAAATGATGAATATAAAAAGAAAGCATTAAGTATGTGGAAAAGTCATATTAATCCAATTAAATATTATAAAGATAACTTATTTAAAAGAAAATATATTTTATTTAGAAAAGATTTAAGATATTATAATGACTATAAAAATGGTTATTGGAAAAATGAATAGGGTTTAATTGCCTTTTTTTTAGTCTAAAATTTATGTTGTAAATATAATTCTCAAAAATAATTCTGTATAATAAAAAACAGAATGGAGAATGAAAAATATGAAGAAATGCGGATTCACTTTGATAGAACTTTTAGCAGTAATTATAATACTAGCTATAATAACCTTAATAGCAGTCCCCCTTATAATAAATATAATAGGAAAAGTAAAAGATGCATCAGATGAAGAAAGTATAAATAGATATATAAACAAAGTAGAATTAGATGTAACAAATAAAAACTTAGATGAAAATTTTAATCCAAAAAGGTGTAATGTAGAAGAAGATGGAAATTTAAATTGTGATGGAACAAAACTAAATATATCTATTAAAGGAAGTAAACCAGATGGTGGATATTTAGAATTAGATAATTGGAAAGTAACAAAATACTTATTATATTTAAATAGAAGAAGATGCATTTTCCACTAATTCTAATTTAAAGTTAACAATAGAAAAACCAGAAGGAAGTATTACAGGAAGCCTATGGGGAGCAAAATTAGTAGAATGGATAGGATAAAATTTCTAGAAAAATCTAGAAGTTTTTAATTTATAAAATAAAATTATTAAAAATCATTGACTTTTATTATTAAAAGTAGTAAATTTAAAACAATATATTGAAGGAGGAATATGTATGTTAGTTAATAAAGTAATCTGCTCTTTTAATTTAATAAAATTTAACATACTATTATTTTGTTCTTCTTTAAAAAATATTTAATTATTAAACATGGCATTCTTTATTAGTTTGCCATGTTTTTCTTAGGAGGTGTTTTATGTTATCATTAAATGATTTACTTGAAAATGTAAAAAAATATAATCAAGAAGGAATAAATAAAATAAAAAAAGCTTATTATTGTGCAGAAGGATTACATGAAGGTCAATTTAGACAAAGTGGAGAACCTTATATAAATCATCCTTTAAATGTAGCCTATATTTTATCTGAAATGCAAGCTGATACTGATACTATTTGTGCATCTTTATTACATGATGTTTTAGAAGATACAAATATAACTAAAGAAGAAATAATAGAAGAATTTGGTCAAGAAGTTGGTAAACTTGTAGATGGAGTAACAAAAATAAGTAAATTAAATTTTTCAACTAAACAAGATCAAAATATGGCTAATACCAGAAAAATAATAGTTAGCATTACTAAAGATGTTAGAATAATAATCATTAAATTAGCAGATAGACTTCATAATATGAGAACTTTAGAATTTAAATCAGAATTTAAGCAAAAAGAAAATTCTATGGAAACAATGGATATATTTGTACCACTCGCTTATTATATTGGAGCATATCGAATAAAAAGTGAATTAGAAGATTTGTCACTACAATATCTATATCCTAATAAATATAAAAGAATTGAAGAAATTAAATTACAAATAGAAAATGATAGTAATAAAGTTTTACAAGAAATGTTAATAACTATTGATAAATTATTAAATAATAAAAATATACCTCATAATATAAAAGTAAGAACCAAAAATATATATGGAATATATAAAAGAATTAATCAAGGTCATAAAGTATCTGATATTCATGATTTATTATCTTTAAAAATAATGGTAGATAATATTGAAAATTGTTATCAAACATTAGGATTAATTCATTCTAAATATCATCCTATTAATGATAAATTTAAAGACTATATATATAATCCTAAAACTAATATGTATAGATCTCTTCATACAACTGTATTTGGAGAAGATGAAAGACTTGTTCAAACTCAAATTAGAACGTTTGATATGGATAAAATAGCTTCATTTGGACTTACTGCTTATTGGGATATTGAAAAAGGTAATGCCAGAGATGTAATGCAAGAAGAATTAAAAAGCAAATATCAATTCTTTAAAAGTTTAATAGAAATAAATAGTGTTTTCGGAGATAATCAAGAATTTGTAAGACAAGTAAAATCAGAATTATTTACAGATAAAATATATGTATATACTACTAAAGGCGATATTATTGAATTACCAATTGGGTCAACTGTAATTGATTTTGCTTATAAAATACATTCCGATATAGGGAATACAATGGTATCAGCAGTAGTAAATGATAGATTAGTAGATGTTGATTATATATTAAAAAATAAAGATAGGGTAAGAATTATTACAGATGTTATGTCGTATGGTCCAAGAGAAGATTGGATAGATAAAGTTCAAACTACAAGAGCAAAAAGAAAAATAAAAGAATTTACTAATAAATAGGCAATAATTTGTCTTTTTTGTTTATAAAATTTATATTATAATTTTATTTAATATATAATAAAACTGGTGATAATAATGAAGAAAATAAATAAAAAAGGATTCACTTTAATAGAACTAATAAGAGTAATAATACTACTTGGAGTAATAGGAGTAATAACAGTACCAGTAGTAAAAAAGATAATAAATAATACTAAAAAAGAATCATTTAAAGATTCAGTTTATGGAATAGTAGAAGCAGTTGATTTGTATTATTCAGAACAAGATATGTTAGGAAATATTTTAGTAAGAAAATAATTTATCTTTCTAGAAGCTAAAGGATTAAATATAAAAGGAGATAGACCAAAAGAAGGAAGCTTATTAATAACCGATGAAGGAGATATAATACTTGCTGTAAATAATGGAAAATGGTGTGCGATAAAAGAAAAAGATACCAATGAAATAACAATAACAAAATATAAAGATGAATGTACAGCAAAAACTATAACAACAGATGATAAATGTTTTGAAATAAATAATTTATCAGATAAGGAAATAGAAATAACAGGTTATACATGTGAAGAAAAAGATATAGTAATACCTAAATAGATGGAAAAAAAGTAACTAGTATAGGAGAAAATGCATTTAGAGAAAAAGGTTTAATAAATGTTATAATACCAGATAGTATTATAACTATTGGAAAATTGGCATTTGAAAAAAATCAACTAACAAGTGTAGAAATACCAAATGGTGTTAAGACTATTTGGTGGAATGCATTTTCTCATAATCAATTAAAAAGTATAATAATACCATCTAGTGTAACAACAATTGATAGAACTGCATTTGAAAATAATAATAATCTAAAATTAACAATAGAAAAACCAGAAGGAAGTATTACAGGATCTCCTTGGGGAGCAACCTCCGTAGAATGGGTAGGATAAATTTCTAGAGAAATCTAGAAGTTTTTAATTTGTAAAAAACTGTAAAAATAAAAAATTTTCATTTGACATATAGTATGCTATGTATTAAAATGATACTTGTGCTCAAAAAGAAGGTATAAAATATGGATTCAACGACTAAATTAATTAAATTAATTAATAATTCATTTCAATCTAAGATAAATAATAGATTAAAGGATGGAAATCTAACTAATTCACAGGCAGAAGTATTATTATATACTTTAAAACAAAATAAAAAGGATTTAGAGGTCAACCAAATTGATATTCAAAATAATTTTAATCTAACAAATCCAACTGTTACAGGAATATTAAATCGTTTAGAAGAAAAAAGGTTTATTAAAAGAACTGTAAGCAAGAAAAATGCAAGATTTAAAAGCATTATAATAACAGAATTTGGAATAAAGGAATTGGAATATGGAAAAAAGGAAATAGATAAATTAGAAACAGAATTTTTAAGTAATTTAACAGAAGAAGAAAAAATTGTATTAAATAAATTATTAAAAAAATTAATTGATATAAAAGAAAGTAAGTGATGTTTATGAAAAAATTAGATTTAGGAAAAGATAGTATAAATAAACTTTTATTAGCATTTTCTATTCCTTGTGTAATTAGTATGCTTGTTAATTCTATTTATAATATAGTAGATCAAATATTTATAGGTAAGGGTGTTGGAACAGTTGGTAATGCAGCTACTAATGTTATATTTCCATTAGTTTTAATCTTTGGAGCAATCGCATCTTTAATTGGTAATGGAACAAGTGCTAATCTATCACTTAAATTAGGAGAAGGTAAAAAAGATGAAGCTAAAGCATCTTTAGGAAGTTCTATTACTGTTATTACAATAATTTCATTTATAGTTGGAATAATGTCTTATATTTTTTTACCAACATTAGTAAAATTATTTGGTAGTACAGAAAATGTATACCCATATGCCTTAGAATATGGAAAAATAATTTGTTTAGGAGCACCATTTGTAATTATTTATACAGCTCTATCTAATATAATAAGAGCAGATGGATCACCAAAATATTCGATGATTATGTTGCTTATAGGAGCTATTATCAATATCATTTTAGATCCAATATTTATTTTTTACTTTAATATGGGAGTTAAAGGTGGAGCACTTGCAACTATAATAGGACAAATTATCTCTTGTATTATCGCACTTTTATATATTCCTAAAATTAAAAGTATTAAACTAGAAAAGAAAGATTTTAAACCAAATAAATCAATATTTAGAATTCTTAGTTTAGGATTATCTAGTTTTATAACTCAAATGACTGTTTTAGTATTGTTTGTTTTTATGAACAATATGTTAACTAAATTAGGAATAGATACTGAATTTGGTGCTGATGTACCTCTTTCTGTTTATGGAATAATTTCTAAAATAAATAGTTTATATATTTCATCTGTTTTAGGAATTGCGATAGGCTCTCAACCAATTATTGGCTTTAATTATGGAGCTGGAAATAAAGATAGAGTTAGAGAAGTATTAAAAAAAGTTTTGATTATAAACTTTATAACAGGAATTGTTTTCAATTTAATATTTGTTTTATTCCCAAGTGAATTAACTAGTTTATTTATTGCTAAAAGTGATCCTAATTATGATTTAGTTATTAAATTTGCTATTCTTACTTGCCATTCATTCACACTACTTATGGGGCTTAATGCTTTAGAAATAACTACTAGTGTGGTAGTTCAATCATTAGGAAATGTATTAAAAGCAACTATGGTATCATTTATTAGACAAATAATATTATTTATACCAATAGCTTGTTTATTAGGTTTAGTATTAAATAAAGGAATATATGGAGTTTTATATGCAGGAGCAATATCAGATGCTATTTGTTTTATTATATGTATATTTATATTTGGATCTGAATATCTTAAATTAACTAAAAAAGATGTTAAAAAAGATTATCAAAACGATGATATAATAAATCAAAATAATTATAAAGGAAAACATATTGTTATTACTATTTCTAGAGAATATGGTAGTGGTGGTAGATATGTTGGAGAGCTCTTAGCACAAAAATTAAATATCGCTTTTTATGATAAAAAAATTATAAACCTTAGTGCAGAAAAATCTGGATTATCTAAAGAATATATTGAAAAAATAGATGAAAAAAATACAACAATGAAAGTAGAAAATAATAATGATGATAGACTTTTTGTAGCTGAATCAAAAGTTATTAAAGATTTAGCTAAAAATTCTTGTGTTATAGTTGGTAGATGTTCAGATTATATTTTAAAAGACAACAAAAATGTTATAAAAGTATTTTTATATAGTGATTTAGAATCCAAAGTAAAAAGAGCTATTAAATACTATGGATTAGATGATAAAAAAGCTTTAAAAGAAATCAATAAAATAAATAAACAAAGAGCAAAACATTATAAATATTATACTAATCGCGATTGGTATAACTTAGATAATTATGACTTAATGATTAATGTGGATAAAAAAGGTATAGAAAAAACAGTTGATCAAATTATTGAATTTATTAAAGATTAGAATAACAAGAATGCAAATATTTTAACAAAATGATATAATTAAAAAGATGATAGAGAGAAATGAATATATTGAAGTTTTAAAAAAGTGAAAAGATAAGGATTTAATAAAAGTAGTAACTGGAATAAGATGGTGTGGTAAATCTACCTTATTCGAACTTTTTATTGATTATTTAAAACAAAATGGTGTTAAAGAAGTATAATATCACTAAATCTTGAATCTCCAGAGTATAATTTTAATGGTTATATGAAACTTTATAATTATGTTAATAATAAAATAAAAGACAATGATATGTATTGTGTATTTTTAGATGAGGTTCAAAATGTTTATGAATTTGAAAAAGCAGTTGATGGATTATATATAAAGAAAAATTTAGATGAATATATAACTGGTTCAAACGCTTATCTTTTATCTGGAAGATATATAGAATTTAAAATGTTTCCTTTATCACTTAAAGAATATGCTAACTACTATAAACAGGATGGAGATGAAAAATTATATTTAAAGTATATAAATAATAGTTCACTACCATATGCATTAAAATTAGAGAGTCAAGATGAAGTAGATAAATAATTAGATAGTATATATAATACAATATTAGTTAAAGATATAGTTACTAGAAAAAAATAGCTGACACTTTAACCTCTAATGGTAGATCAATATCTGTTCATACTGTTGAAAGTTATTTAGATTCTTTAGTAGAAAGCTTTATTTTTAATAGAGTTCATAGATATGATATAAAAGGTAAACAATATTTACAAAGTGGAGAAAAATACTATGCAACAGATATTACAATGTGATATACTTTACTTGATAGGAAAAACATTGATTTAGGACATATTTTAGAAAATATAGTTTATTTAGAATTAATGCGAAGAGGATATAGAGTTTATATTGGTAAATCTGGTGATAAAGAAATTGATTTTGTGGCTGAAAATAGTAAAGGAGTTCAATATTTTCAAGTAGCTTATACAGTAAGAGATAGCAAAACATTAGAAATAGAACTTTCAGCTTTAGAATCTATAAATGATCATTATCCAAAATTTATATTAACAATGGATATTGATCCTGAAGTAGATTAATGGTATACGAAAAATAAATGTTTTAGATTGATTAGTAGATAAAAAAATAAAGGATGATGGTATTTATGTATGAAGTTATTTTAAATAATCCTAAGTATTTAGAAACAGTAGGCAAAATAGAAAAAATAAAATTTATTACAAATGGTAAATGGGATTGGGATCATGGACTTAATCATTATAAAAGAGTAGCAAGTTATATAGAAATTATTTTAAAGCAACTAGGTGAAGGTGAAAGAACAATTGAACTTGGGAAATGCGCAGCTCTTCTACATGATATTGGATTAAGTATAAGTGATTTTAAAAAAGATCATGCTATAAAAAGTAGTGAAATATTTAGAAACTTTTTAAAAGATACTGATATAACAAAAGAAGAAGAAAAAATATTAGAAGATGCTATAAAAGATCATTCTAATGGTAACAATATAAAATCAACAATTGGATATTCACTAGTATTGGCTGATAAGTTAGATGTTACTTATCATAGAACTATAAATTCAAGTATTCAAGATACATTAAATAAGGAATTTCAAAAAATAAAAAAAGTAGATATTAAAATAGATAAAGAAAATCTAATAATAAATTATATAGTCGATGGGATATTAAATTTAGATATTATAATGGAATGGGAAAAATGTGTAACTATTCCAAAGAAAATAGCGCATTATTTAAATAAAAACTTTATCTTCATGATTAATAATGAAATTGTATTTAATAGTAGGACAAAGTAATAATAACTTGTCTTTTTTTTCATATAATTTTATAGGTGATTATATGTTTTTTAAAAATATACATACTCGTATTAAAATAGTTTTATTAATAATAATATTCTTATTCTTACTTATTACAGCTAAAGTTTTTTATATTCAAGTAATAGATTATGATAAATTAAATAATTATGCTTCTAATCTTTGGAGTAGAAATTTACCACTAGAAGCAAATAGGGGAAAAATAACAGATAGAAATGGGGTAGTACTTGCTGATAACATAACTACAACATCACTAGTATTAATTCCAAATCAAATAAAAGATAAAGAAAAAACAGCAGAGATGTTAAGTGAAATACTAAATGTTACCTATGATGATATGTATAAACATGTTAGTAAAAGGACATCTATTGAAAGGGTTCATCCAGAGGGAAGAAGATTATCTTATGAAATAGCTGATAAAATAAATAATTTAAAACTAGAAGGAGTTTATTTAGTTAAAGAGGCTAAAAGATATTATCCTTATGATACTTTTATGTCTCATACATTAGGATTTGTTGGAATAGATAATCAAGGATTAAGTGGATTAGAACTTATGTATAATGGTTATTTAACAGGAGAATATGGTGCTATAAAATATTTTAGTGATGCTAAAGGAAATAGATTAAAATTAAATGAAATATATGAAGAACCTCAAAATGGAATAAATGTTACCTTAACTATCAATTATGATATCCAAACTTCTCTTGAAAGAGAATTAGATAATGCTATGCTTAAATATAATCCAGATCAAGCACTTGGAATAGCAATGGATCCTCAAAGTGGAGAAATACTTGCAATATCATCAAGACCAAACTTTTCCCCTTCTAATTATCAAGATTATACAACAGAAGAAATAAATAGAAATCTACCTGTTTGGATGACATATGAACCTGGATCAACTTTTAAAATAATTACTTTAGCAGCTTCTTTAGAAGAAAAACTAGTTGATTTAGAAAAAGATAATTACCATGATTCAGGTAGTATAACTGTAGAAAATGCTCGTATTAAATGTTGGAAAGCTGGAGGCCATGGCTCACAAACGTTTATGGAAGTTGTTCAAAACTCTTGTAACCCAGGATTTGTTATTTTAGGTCAGAGACTTGGAAAAGAGAAATTATTTGATTATATAGATAAATTTGGATTTGGAAAAAAAACAGGTGTTGATTTAAATGGAGAAGGAGCAGGAATACTTTTTAATTTGGATAATGTTGGACCTGTAGAACTTGCAACTACTTCTTTTGGTCAAGGAGTAAGTGTAACCCCTATACAACAAATAACAGCAGTATCTGCTGCTATTAATGGAGGAATTTTATATAAACCATATATTGTAAAAAGTCTAAATGAACCAGAAACTAATGCGGTTATTAAAGAAAATAAAAAACAAGTTGTTAGAAAAGTAATTAGTGAAGAAACTAGTAGTATGGTAAGACAAACTTTAGAAAATGTAGTTTCACTCGGAACAGGAAGACCAGCTTATTTAGATGGATATAGAGTAGGTGGGAAAACAGGAACAGCTCAAAAAGTTCAAGACGGTCATTATATGGTTGGAAACTATATAACATCATTTATGGGATTTGCTCCAGCTGATGATCCTAAAGTAGTAGTATATATAGCTATTGATAATGCTAAAGGAGTAACACAATATGGAGGAACAGTAGCAGCCCCTATTGTTAAACAAGTATTATATGATTCTTTAATAGCGTTAAATGTAGAAAAAAGAAAAGATGGCACTGAAAAAAGATATAATTATTTAGATAAAAAATATATAGAAATACCTAACGTAGTAGGTAAAACAGTAGATCAAGCTATGAAGGATTTAAAAAGTTTTAAAGTAGAATTTTCAGGAAATGGTGAACGTATTGCTTATCAATCACCTATAGCTAGTACTAGAATTTATGAGGGAGAAACAGTAAGACTACTTCTTACTAATTAGGAGGTGTATTATGCTTATAATGACAAAATCAGTTTTAGCAATGATGATTAGTTTTATATTTTCTATAATATGTGCATTAATATTAATACCTAAATTAAAAAAATTAAAAGCAAATCAAAGTCTAAGTATTTATTTAGAAGAAAGACATAAAGAAAAAAAGGGTACACCAACTATGGGCGGATTAATATTTATAATTCCAACTATTATTTCTATGGTTTTACTATTTTTAATGAAAAAAATAGTATTTAGTTATAACTTATTAATAGTTATCTTTACATTTTTAACTTATTCATTAATAGGATTTATTGATGACTATTTAATTATTAAAAGACATAATAATAAAGGACTTACTGAAAATCAAAAAATGATAATGCAAATAGTAATAGCAATAGTATTTTTCTATTTATTTATGTTAGCAGGAAATGAACCATTATTGTGGATACATACTTTTAATTTTAAACTTAATATAGGTTGGTTTTATGGATTATTTATTCTATTTATATTAGTAGCTAGTAGTAATGCTGTTAATTTAACAGATGGATTAGATGGTCTAGCTGGTGGTTTATCAGTTATAGCATTTCTAACATTTGGTCTTATTACCTGGAACACAGGTTGGTTAGCAGGATATGAAGATATAGCTATATTTTGTTTTATTTTAATAGGCTCATTACTTGGCTTCTTATTATTTAATGTAAAACCAGCTAAAGTATTTATGGGAGATACAGGTTCATTATCTCTTGGAGCAACTTTAGGAACACTTGCCATATTAACTAGACATGAATTATTGTTGGTAATTATAGGTATAGTATTTGTATTAGAAACTTTAAGTTGTATAATTCAAATTATTTATTATAAACTTACTAAAAAAAGATTCTTTAAAATGGCACCAATTCATCATGGGCTTGAAAAAGAAGGTTGGAAGGAAAACGATATTGTTAAATTATTTTGGGTTATTGGTCTTATTGGAGCAATGATAGCAATCGCATTTGGAGTATGGTTATGAAAAAAATCAATATCGTTCTACTTATAAGTATTTTAGCTATATCTATTTTTGGACTTATTATGATAACTTCATCTTCTTATATATGGGCTGAATATAAATTTAATGATCCTTTTAAATATTTTAAACATCAAGCTTTATTTTTAAGTATATCTATTATATTAATGATAGTAGTAAGTAAAATAGATTATCATATATATTTTGAAAAAGCCAATATCTTTTTAATAGTAAGTTTAATATTATTAGTTCTTGTATTAATACCTGGAATTGGTAGTGTAAGAAATGGTAGTCGTAGTTGGTTTGGAATTGGTTCATTTGGAATTCAACCAAGTGAGTTTTCTAAATTAATATTAATTATTTTTACAGCTAAGTATTTATATAATAATGAAAAGAATTTAAAAAATATAAAAAAAGGTGTTATTCCTATACTAGGTTTAGTAATGATTGTTTTTGGACTTATTATGTTGCAACCAGATTTTGGAACAGGTGTTGTATTAGTTATGATTATAGTTGGAATGTTATTTATAGCAGGGGTAGATTTTAGTTTTTTTCTTAAAATAGGTGCAGTAGGTATAATAGGAGTAGTAGGACTAATAGCAGTTGCTCCTTATCGTTTAAAAAGAATTTTGTCTTTCTTAAATCCTTGGGAAGATCCACTTGGTAGTGGTTTTCAAATTATTCAATCTTTATATGCAATAGGCCCAGGTGGATTATTTGGCTTTGGTTTAGGAAACTCTAGACAAAAACACTTTTACTTACCAGAACCTCAAACAGATTTTATTTTTTCTATAATAAGTGAAGAATTTGGATTTATGGGAGTTTTAATAGTAGCTTGTTTATTTATAACAATTATTTATACTGGCTTTAAAATCGCTATTAAATGCAATGATCTATTTGGTAAATATATAGTATTTGGAATTACATTTTGGATAGCTTTCCAATCTATTCTTAACTTAATGGTAGTAGTAGGTTTAATACCAGTAACAGGCGTAACACTTCCATTTATTTCCTATGGGGGGTCTAGTTTAATGATATTGTTTCTTGCAATAGGTATTATTTTAAATATATCAAGATATCAAAAATAATTAAAAAAATTTTATAAAAGGCTTAAAGCCTTTTTAATTTTAATAATATATAATTAATATGTAAAAAATAAAAAAAGTTAACAATTTTGTCTGATTTTATGATATAATAAATATATAAAATAGAAGATTAATTTAAATAGATTGATAATTATATTTAAAACAATGGTCTTCTTTTTATGAGGCTTCATCAAAATTGGAAAAATTATCAATTTGACAAATTCTGATAAAAGGTGTATCTTATTTGTACAAATTTATTTTTGACACCCAGAAAAGCTTGCAAATATTCAAAAATAAATTGAAAAGGGGGAAATAAAATGGAAAAAGAAACTAATAAAATTTATAAAGAAAAAAATTTAAACAAATCTAACAAATTTGTATTGAAAAGACTTAGAAGAGTTACAGTGCCTGTTGCTTTAGCAGCTGCACTTATAACAACAGCTAAACATGGTGAGGATATAAAAAATGTAATAAATGCCATAGGATTTATTAGTGTAAGTGATGAAATTGATGAAAATAATGAGCCTATTTATGATGGCGATAAAGTTGGAGCAATCGAGGGTTCATTTATTGGTTCTACTTTAGATGAAGTTGATGAAGCAATTAAAAATTTAGGGACAGAAGATGAAATAAAAGAAACAGAACAATCATTAATATTTAATCCAGAAGACTTTATTAATTCTATTATTAATAAAGAAAATGTTCCAGTTATGCCAGGGGTACCAAATGGATCTTCAAATAAACCTGGTGGTTTAAATACTGGCAGTGGTTCAAGTGATAAAGAAGATGATAAACCATCAAAGGAACCAGATAAACCAGATAAGCCAGAAGATGATGGACCAAAACCAATAATTTGTATATTCCATGATTATGAAAAAGAATCAACTATTATTACAGATAATGGAAATAAAACACATACAACAACTACTAGAGAAAAATGTAAAAAATGTGGAAAAGAAAAAGTAGATGAAAAAACAGAAAAATGTGGTTATGGTGAATGGAAATCAAATGGAGCAGGTGGAGAATATCGAAAAGATAGTAAATGTGGAAGCACTGAAAGAAGAAAGTGCCATTTAGAAACAACTAAAACAACTTATAAAGATAATAAAAATGGAACACATCAAGTAATTGATACATTAACTTGTGCAAATGGATGTGGTTATACTACAACTAATAAAGATACTGAAGATTGTAAAATGAGTAATTGGGTATCACTTGGTGATGCTGGTGAAGGAAGAAATTGTAACACTTGTGGATATACTGACACAAGAGGACACAATTTAGGAGTAACAAAAACAACTTATAAAGATAATAAAAATGGAACACATCAAGTAATTGATACATTAA
>CANSFI010000005.1 GCA_947646095.1 uncultured Mycoplasmatota bacterium | reverse complement strand
AGTAGCTATGTATGGAATGGATAACCGCTGAAAGCATCTAAGCGGGAAGCCAACTTCAAGATGAGTTTTCCCATTTTTTATAAATGTAAGTTCCCTCTAAGACTAAGAGGTTGATAGGCCAGAGGTGGAAGCATGGCAACATGTTGAGCTGACTGGTACTAATAGAACGAGGATTTAATCCCATTAATTTGATGTAATCCACATTATCATGTTTTCAGAGAATTATTTCTCTATATTTAAATTCGTAACGATAGCAAAGAGGATACACCTGTTCCCATCTCGAACACAGCAGTTAAGCTCTTTAACGCCGAAGATAGTGTAAGCGAAAATAGGAAGTTGCGAATTTTTTTTGTTAAATAAAATTTATTTTGAGTTTTGTAAATAACATATTGTAATATTATATTTATTTTTGTTATAATAATAATGGTGATAAAAATGGAATACAAGATAACTACACGAAATGAAAGAGAAACTTTTGAATTGGCACAAAATTTCGAGTCAGAAAAATTTCCTAATATGATAATTTGCTTAAATGGTGAATTAGGAAGTGGGAAAACAATTTTTACTAAAGGTATTGCTAGTGCACTTGGAATAGAAGATACTATTACATCGCCTACGTTTACAATTATAAAAGAGTATGAAGGAGAATTACCTTTATATCATATGGATGTATATCGTTTAGATGGCGGTTTAGATGGCGGTTTAGATGGAGTAGGTATTGAAGAATATTTTCAAAAAAATGGAGTTGTAGTAATTGAATGGGCAGATACTATTAAGAATATTTTGCCAAATGAGAGACTAGATATAAAATTTATAATAGCTGGTGAAAATAAGAGAGTTTTAGTATTAGAACCTCATGGAAAACAATATGAAGAATTATGTGAGGCAGTATTATGATAAATTTAGTAATTGATACTTGTAATTCAAATTTAGTAATTGCTCTTATCAAGAATAAAAAAATTTTAAGTATTTTTAATGAACAATTAAATATGGACTTGTCTACTAAAATATTTCCTGTTATGCAGGATGTTTTTGCTAAAGCAAAAATTAGTCCAAATGATGTAGATAGTATATTAGTTGCTAATGGTCCTGGTTCTTTTACAGGGATAAGAATAGGAGTAACAATTGCAAAAACATACGCTTTAGTATTAAATAAGAAAATAACTACTTTTTCTAGTTTGGAATTAATGGCAACAACTAAAACTAACAAAAAATATATTGTTCCTATTATAGATGCTAGAAGAGAATATGTTTATGCAGGAATTTATGATGAAAAACTAAATAAAATAATGAATGATTGTTATATAAACATAAATGATTTATTAGAACAATTAAAAAATAAATCATATATTTTTGTATCATATGATGATTTTGATAAATTGGAAACAATTAATCCAGAATTAAATATATTAAAAATAATAAATCTTCATGAAAATGATAAAGGATTAAATCCACATGAGGTTAATCCAACCTATTTAAAACTAACAGAAGCAGAAATGAAATATAAAAATAATGATTGAAGAATTAAATGATATAATTATTATTAATAGATTTTTACATAAATTTAATCAATCTATTGTTAAGCTAGATGATCCTTTTAAAAAGTATCTTGCTTATAAGCAAGATAATCTATTTGTTGGTTTTTTAAATTATAGTCTTATATATGATCGTATTGAAATAGAATATATTTACGTAAATAGTTCATATAGAAATAAAGGTATAGCTTCTAACTTGATAAATTATTTAGTGGCAATAGGATATAAAAATAATTGTACAAATATTACCTTGGAAGTTAGAAAATCAAATACTGAAGCTATATATTTATATAAAAAAAATAATTTTATAGATGTAGCTGTAAGAAAAAATTATTACAATAATGAAGATGGAATTTTAATGTTAAGAAAGTTGGGGTAGTTATGAAAGATGTTTATGTACTAGCATTTGAATCTAGTTGTGATGAGACAAGTGTATCTATAATAAAAAATGGTTATGAAGAAATAGCTACAGTTGTTTTATCACAAATGGATATTCATGCTTCCTATGGTGGAGTAGTACCTGAGATTGCAAGTCGCAACCACGTTGAAAATATAACTATAGTAATTGAAGAAGTTTTAAATAAATCTACTTTAACAATGAATGATATCGACCTTATAGCCGTTACTTATGGTCCTGGTTTAATTGGTTCATTATTAGTAGGATTACAAGCAGCAAAAACATTAGCTTTTATTTATAATAAGCCATTGGTACCTGTTCATCACATAGCAGGACATATATATGCTAATAACTTATTTAAACCCATGAGATTTCCTCTTATAGCACTTGTAGTAAGTGGAGGACACACCGAATTAGTTTATATGAAAGAGGATTATAGTTTTAAAAAAATTGGTGGTACTTTAGATGATGCCGTTGGAGAAGCTTATGATAAAGTTGCACGTGTTATGGGACTTAAATATCCAGGAGGACCATTAGTTGACGTTTTAGCCCATGAAGGAAAAGACCTATACACATTACCATTGCCTTTAGATGACTATAGCTATAATTTTAGTTTTAGTGGACTAAAGAGTGCTGTTATTAATTTAGTTCATAATGAAAAACAACGTGGTAAAGAAATAGATAATAAAAACTTAGCTTGTTCTTTTCAAACAAGAGTAGTCGATATCTTAACTAAAAAAACACTAAAAGCTTTAAAAGAATATAATGTTGATAATTTAATTGTAGCAGGTGGAGTAGCTGCTAATAAGGGATTAAGAGAAAAGCTTGAAAAATTATGTGAACAAAATAACATCAATTTAAGCATTCCTCCAGTTAGGTATTGTACTGATAACGCAGCTATGATTGGGGCTGCTGGGTATTATGCTTATAAATTAGGAAAAACATCAGATTTAGATATAAATGCTAAATCAAATGATGAATTAGTTTAAAATAAATTCTATAGATATTCTATAGTTTTTTTATAATTATTTAAAATCACCTTTATCGATTATATGAATATAATAAACTAGATTAAAGAAAGGAGAATGAATTTGAAAAAGATAATTATTCCTATTATTGTTTTAGTTTTATTAATTGTAGGTTTTATATTAATTAAATTTAATAAAGAAGATAGTAATTTAAAGAAAGTTAAAGTAGCTGAGGTAACTCATAGTGTATTTTATGCTCCACAATATGTGGCAGACGCATTAGGATATTTTGAAAAAGAGGGTTTAGATGTTGAAATTATGTTAGTACCTGGAGCAGATAAGGTAACAGCTGCAGTACTTTCAGATGATGTTCAAATCGGTTTTTGTGGAAGTGAAGCAACAATTTATGTTTATAATCAAGGAGAAAAGGATTATTTAGTAAATTTTTCAGGACTTACAAAAAGAGATGGTAGCTTTCTAGTATCTAGAAAAAAATATGATAATTTTAAACTAGAAGATTTAAAAGGAAAATATGTTATTGGTGGTAGAAAAGGTCATCGGATGGTAAACTTATGATAAAAATTTTATTAAAAAAAATATCATAAGTTCTACTGCCGAAAAGCCCCTCGGATTTAAAACTTATAATATTATGCCAGTTTAAATTTATAATGTATTTCTACTGTTTTATCTTCACTAATAAGTATCTTATCAATTAGATTAACTAATAAATTTCTATTTGGTTTTTCAAAAGATAAATATTCGTTTATCTTTTTTAGTATTTCTTCTTTTTCCTTATTAGTATCTTCTTTATCAATATTATTAAGTTCTAATTCAAACTCTGATTTCTTGCTTTTCCATTGTTCTATTTCTTCTTTATATTTGATAGTTAAACGATTAAACATTTCTATATCAATGTCGCCTTTTAACTTGTCTTCATATACTTTATCAATATAGGATAGATTACTACTAACTTTTCTATCTAATATGTTGATTTCTTTTTGTAGTTTAACTCTAATATCATTTTTCTTCTTCGCTTCATCTACTTTGTCCTTAAATGTACTACTATCTACATATTCAGTACACATTTTTTTAATTTCTTCTAATATAGCATTTTCCAATTTATCATAATTACAACTATGTGGAGTACATAAGCCATATTTACTATGTGAAATATAATAAGTACAACAACAATATTTTCTTTTGCCATCGCTACTTTTATTTATTCCTATTGCGTGTCCGCATTCTTTACATACCATAAAGCCAGAAAGTAATTGAATATTATTGCCAGTTGGTTTATTCTTATTCTTTTTTAATAAGTCTTGCACTGTGTTAAATACCTTTTTATCAATAATTGGTTCGTGGGTATTTTCAGTTATAATCCATTCTTCCTTAGGGGTTCTAATTTCTTTCTTAGATTTATAGTTTAATTTTCTTCTTCTTCCTTGTGTAAGATTTCCTATATATGTTTCATTGGTAAGCATTTCTTCAATAGTTCTAGGACACCATAATTCATATGCTGTGGATTTCATACCTCTATTTAGATTAGCATAAACACTAGGTGTTGGAATATGCTCATCAGAGAATATATTTGCTATTTGTCTTGGACTTTTACCCTCTATTACTAGGTTAAACATTCTTTCAATAATAGGTCTAACTTCCTCATCTACAATTATTTTATGTTTATCATTAGGATCTTTTTTATAACCATATACTGCTTTCCACCCTAGAAATTGTCCTTTTTCTTTTTTCGCTTTTACTATTTTTCTAATCTTTTTTGATGTATCTTTTAAATAGTAATCATTAAACATTAACTTGAATTGTAAAAATTCTAACCCTGGTGTTTCATAAAATGTATCTATGTCATCATTTAAAGCAATATATCTTATACCTCGTTCGGGGAATATTCTTTCAATATATTCCCCCATAGAGATATAGTCTCTACCCATACGAGATAAATCTTTTGTAATAATTGTATTTATCTTTCCACTATCAATATCTGTTAATAGTTTTTGCCAAGCAGGTCTGTTAAAATTAGAACCGGTATAGCCATCATCAACATATTCATCTACATACAAAAGTTTTTCTTCTGTTTGCTCTAAGAACATTTGCAACAAATCTCTTTGATTTTTAATGCTTTCACTTTCCATATTATCGCCATCATCTCGAGATAATCTAATATACAAAGCGGTTTTATATGTCTTACCTTTCAAATTTCCACTCCTTTCTTGGTAAAACACATTAACAATTATATTATAGTATTATTTTTTGAAAGAACCAATCTCCAAACAGTAATCAATAAGAAACTGCTCTATAATATCTTGTAGTGTTTTCCCATTATCATCGAAAACATTAACTATTTTCATTTATACCACCTAGTTAAATGTATGATTTTATTAAATCTATAATACTTATAGACTTAAAATGGTAAACCTTTAATTTCATTATTGCTTTTTTCAATTTGGTAAGCATTTAAATCGCACATTATTCTAGCTTTATAAGGATTTTTACTAGTTTGTAGTTCCTCTTTATGATTATAATTTTCAAATAATGATATGGCGAAGAAAAAATCATCATCCATTTTCCCCTCAATTATAGTTTCAACTGGAACTCCACAAAATCCTATAATATTTGCTATTACTGTTTGCAATTCAGCATTATCAGATATTTCTCTTAATGAATAACATAAGAATCTATCAAATTTTTCATTTTTTGCATCTTCCATTACTGTTTTAATATCTGGACTTAACCCTTCTAAATCTGAATAATATGGACTCCTAAAAATACCAACAATATCATAATTTTTATCCTTGCAAAGTTTTCTAAGCATTTTTTCTTTCTCACAAGCAAAATCTATTTCACATTCATCATAATAAACATATAACACAACCCTTTCTTTAATTTTTGTTTTTAATTTCTTTGACATATTTTTTTCCTCTCTTTCGTAATTTTTACATCAAAGGAAATCTTTAGTCGACTTTCAAATTTTTACAATTTCTCTTTGACTAATTCCATTTTAGGTGATTATATGATAAAATGAAACTAACTTTCCGAACTTATTTTGTGATTTTAATTTCGGTATTTTATGGAGGTATATATGCAATTACTTTATAAAGAATGCTATGACATTAAAACTAAAATAATATGTCCTTTTATTCAAATCAGTTATTCTGAAGAAGAAAAAAATATTATTCCTAAATTTGAAATAAAATATGAATATTATGATACACAGGAAGGCATTTTTATTGTAGATGTTCCTTTTTCTAATGGTATCTTTTCTAATATAACAAAAAGAACAAAAGAAATAGTAGATACTATTTTCTCATTCAGTCTAACATTAACTAAAAAAAATTATATAAATTCCGATGTATGGAATTATTTTCTATTTACCTCTAGCATAAAAATTAACCCTATACAAAAAAGCATTGAAACAAGACTTGCTGATAAAATTAATAAATCAAATATTAGATATAAAGATATAATAAAATTACAAAATTATTATTCGAGCTTTGATGATGATAAAAAGAGAAGTATTAGTAATAGCCAAGTACAACTTTCAAAGTTATTCTATGATAGTTATTCTATAAAAAAAGATAGTAAAACTGATAATATCAAATTAAAATATAAGATGATAAAATTTAACAGTAAAGATTTTAATCAAGAATTTCTAAACCAAAAGGAGAGTAATGCTGATATGATAATTACCTATTCTTCTTTTTGTAAAAACGAACTTGAATTGGTATATTCATTTCTTAATATTATTTTTTCTACAAACTATGACTATAAATTATTTACTTGTTTTAATTGTGGTAACTTTTTTGTTGATACTCACGCAAGTTGTCTTAATTGTCCTTACTGTAGAAAAATTGTTCAAAAAGAGCAAAAGAAAAATTACGATAAAAAACCTATTGTAATATTAGAAAATAGAATTGATTCCCAATATTATAATAATTATACTTCAGAAGAAGAAAGAGAAGAATACCGTAAAGACAAAAAAATAGCAAAAGGTAAATTTAGAAATAATGAAAAAAAGTTAATTGAATGGTATTTATCTAAAGACAAAAAAAAGAAGGCATACTAAGAATTAACCATATTATAAAAGGTATTAGGTTTTAGCCCTAGTAATTCCATTGCCTCTTTACTTTTAATTTCTTTATTTTTCCATTTACTAACCACAATGTCAAAATTTTGTGGTTTTTCAATTTTGGGTCTGCCAAAAGGCTTTCCACTTTTAGTACCATTTTTTAATGCTATATCAATTCCCTCGCTTTGTCTTTGCTTTATAAATGTTCTTTCTTGCTCGGCGACATAACTTAATATTTGTAATACTAAATCACTAATAAATGTACCTAATAAATCTTTATTCTTCCTAGTATCAAGTAGGGGCATATCAATAACAACTATATCTGCTTTAATATTTTTAGTAATATCTTGCCACTCCTCAATAATCTGTGAGTAATTTCTTCCTAATCTATCTATACTCTTAATAACTAATAAATCGTTTTCTCTTAATATATGCTTTAATGTAATATAATTTTCTCTATTAAAATCTTTACCGCTTTGCTTATCAATATAAATATCTCTTTCATCAATTCCATATTCTCTAAACGCTACTAATTGTCTTTCCTCGTTTTGTTCTTTGCTACTAACTCTACCATAGCCAAAAGTTTTACTTTCCATATTTTAAACCTACCTCACCAAATAATTACTTGTTTCTCTAAATATCATATCAACAATATGACTATCAAATATTGAATAAAAATTAACTAATATATTTTTGCTTTTTAACTCACTTATAAAATTAGCACAGGCAATAGTATAGGGAAAATCTTTTTCATATTCTTCAATACCAGTTAATAGTGTATCAACAAATCCATCGCATACTGCTACAATTATTTGTCTTAATATTTCTTCTCTCATTTTATGACACCTCCTTACCATAAAATATATAATATATGACTTTCAAAAAAGATACGAGCCGTTCTCTTTAAAAATGTCGTAAAACTTTCCAAATATTTAAAAAACAAATAAACAACTCTTAACAATATAAAAAAAGACTTAATTCATAATCAAATTAAATCTTTATAAACCTATACTTTTTTAAACATAAATTTATTTTTCATAATCTATTACTTCTTTATAAATAAAATACTTATGCTTGAAAGATTCTATTCCACCCTCAAGATAGTTAATAATATGTGTTTTTATATTTTTTTCATTTGGATATCCAGTTGTTTTTATCCAACCATTAATATTATCAGATTCCATTATGATTACTTGCTCAGCTTTAGCATTTGTAACAATAGTAGCATTATGGGTTGCAATAATTATTTGTCTTTTTGATTTTATTTCCTTTAATTTTTGTACTAAATTTTTATAAATGTATTGATTATCTAAATTATCTTCTGGCTGGTCTATAACTAAAGGACTATAATCACCAGAAAAATCGCTAAATCCTAAAACAAATGACAGCATAGCAACAACCTTTTGTCCTAGGGAAAGCTCCCTAACACTCTTATATATTACTTTTTGGTCTTTTTGCTCTTTATTATTTATATTGAATTCTAAATCAAAACTTTCAATTTCTTTTATATATTTTCTTAAACTATCAACTATAGTAGGAATATTATCGTTATTTATAATATCTTTAACAATAGATTCTACAATCTTCAGTAATTCATCATCTTTGATAAATTCAATTTGCTTATCAATTAATTTTTGATTTTTTTCCTCTAAAAAAGTTTTAATAGACATAGTCTTTTCTAATTCTTCATAACTATTGTTAATAAATAATAATAACATTTTCTCCAATCCAAGTTTATCATTAAGAGCTTCTAAATAATCTACTATGCTTAAAGTAGAAATGTTTTTCTTTTTATAATAATAATTATCCTTTATAGGATATTTTCTTGAAATCAATTCCTTTATATTCAAAACATTTAAATTATTTTCTTCTTGTTTATAAATAATTTGTAATATTCCTTTTTGGCTATCATTAAATTTAGTTACAACTTCTTCTACTTGTTTTTTTCTTAAATCCTTAATGCTAGAAACTTCTTGTAATTTTTTCTTTAATCCATTAATCGACTTAATGCGTATAGTATTTTTTACAGATGATAATATTTTATTTTTAAATAAGGTATTGTAAATATAGTCATTTATTTCATTACTATTTTAAGTTTCAACTAATTCATTTATAGAATATGCTGTGCTAAATACATCATCTAAATACTTTCTTTTATTATTAACTGGTTTACTGTATAAAATTCCTTTACTTTCTTTAAGTTCATAAACTGTAATGCATCTTTCTAATAAAAATTGTTTTATTTGCTCATTATAAAATTTGTATTTATAATTATATTTTTGGCTATATGGACTAAAACATTTTAAAATACTGTCGTCTTCATATTCTTTTTGTGGATTATATAATTGTATCATATATTCCCTATTATTTATTTGAAAAAGTAACCAAATAGAACTATACTTACAAATTAAATCTAGCATTTTTTCATTTTTTACCACTTGCTGAATAGTATATTCAATAATATTAATAATAGTGCTTTTCCCTGTGCCCCTTCCACCGATAAAACAATTTAAATATTCTGAAAATGATATACAAAAATCTTTATTATCTTTACCTTTTAAGAAACCTTTTCCATTGTTTCTAATAACTAATCCTTTAATATATTTTTGTGGAACTCTTGGAATATTATACTCTATACAAATATTATAATCTCTTAAAGCACTTATAACCATATTATAATTTCTATTATTTCCTTTTAACCAAAAACTATTTTTTCCTATTTCTTCTAATGAATGTGAATCATCATCTATAACATAGCAAAAATCTTTATCAGAATAATCTTTTATTCTATTTGAAATTTTTGCTAAATTTTCTTTATTAGCAAGACCAATAACGCATAAATTTTCTAAACTAAATAACTTTTTCTTATAAGCAATATTTAAAAATTTAGAATCTTTAAAAAAATCCGAATTATCAAAGTGAGCAATGTAGGGAATTCCTTTCCATTCATCAATTTGTTTAATAACTTCCAAACTGGTTAAATATGTTCCTTCTTCTTCGCTCATTATATATTCTTTTAACCATTGATTAATTTTTTTATTTATATTAATATCCTTATCACTAAAAATACCAACAACGTGATTTTTATCAGCACAACTAATTTCTATTCCCATAATAAGTTCTGTATATGTATTTTGTTTTATTGTATTGTTTAAAATTTTAATTGCTTGTAGCAATTTTTGATAACCGTTCATATTGTTATGGTCTGTTACTAAAACTACTTCAATATCATTGTCAGCCAATTTCTTTGCAATTAATAAATATGCTAAAAATTCTTTCTTTGAATTAAACATTTTTATATCATCATTATTTTCAAAATCAAAATTAAATCTGTCTAACATCGGCAATTCACTTTTAGCATAACTATATATTTCATCATCGCTACACTCTTTATAATAATTTGTATATTTAAAATGATTTAATAATCTAAAATCGTGGGAAGCAGGAGTATGTAAATGAAATATTGTTTTATGATATTTACCAAATTTCTTTTTTTCTTCAATTATTTGTTTATACATTGTTGCTAATTCATAATTTGCTTTAATATATCCCATCTTATACCTCGCATATCTATTTATTAATTATTATGTTTATCATAATAATCAAATCCTTTTTTCATAACTTCATAAGTATTATCAAAATCATCATCATAAAAACTAGAATTTTCTTTATGACCAACTATATAACCTTTTTTCTCTAATTCTTCTATGGCACTAATCCATTCGGCTTTTTCTCTTATAGATATTTCACCAAAATTTAATTTCAATGTACCACAAATAAATTCTTGTTGATACTTTGAATTTTCTGTGTACATAAAGCCATCCTTATCAATACAACTAAATAATATTTTTTTTGCTTTTTCACTTATAAAATCAGTACTAATCTCATTTATATTACTTTCAATATTTCCAATTTTTTGTACATCTATAATAATTTCATTTATATTATTATATCTTTTTTGTAAATCTCTATCTATACATTTAGAAACTATATTATAAATATTACTATCATCGGCTTTTAGGTGCGTTCTTCCTGTAAAAATAAAGTAAAGAATCATACCAACACTATATATTTCATTTTTTACATTATAATCTTTAAAACTAGTCAATGTATCATCAATTAAAGTTCCTCTAATCTCAGATTCGGTTCTTGTTAATTCTAAGTCCAAGTCTTTAACCAACCCGAAATCCGACAATTTCAGTAGCAAAATATCATTATCATATAATTTTATCAAAACATTATTATAACTAATATCCCTATGTAAAATTTTTTTAGAATGCAAATAATTTAGTGCTATCAAAAATTGTATTGCTATTTTTTTTCGCTTTTTAGTATCAAATTCCGATTTATTATTATTTACTTCAATATATTTTCTTAATGTAAAATCACAATATTCCATTATATAACTATTATCTTTCTCGTTGTAAGTATAAACTTTTAATATATAAGGATGTTTTATTTTACTCATTATTTCAAATTCATTTTTAAATCTTACTTTTTCTTTATCGCTAACATTATTTTTTAATCTCTTTATAGCAAATTTTTCGTTATAAAATTCATCAGTATATAAAAGAACATTGGCATAAGCACCATTACCAATTAATTTAGTTTTAAAATTAGTAATGCCTATGTTGTTCGTTATAATTACATCATTATTCATTCTAAAAATAGGTTCATATTTAATTATTGTAAATCTTTTATAATCATTTGGAATTTCACTACCACCTGATGATGATAGAAATGTCTCGGAATATTCTAAAAACCTTTCATAATCCCCATTCAAACTGAAATCCAAATTAGTATTTTTAAGCATTGCTTGTAATTCTTGGATAGTTTCTATAATAAATAATAATTCTCGACTTTCATTCGCATTATAATGACTATTTGATTTACTCTTATCATTCATAAAATTTATAAGTTCATTAAGATTTTGATGTAAATAAGAAAAAATGTATTTTAATCTCTCATCGTAGTTACTATATATATCTGTATATAACTTTGAAAAATTATAATCATTTATTTCATCATATAAAATATTTGCTAATGCTATATCTATACTTTCTAACATAAGTACCACCAATAAATATTATACTATAAAAACCCTTATTCTTCTAGAAAACTACTATATATTTCCTTTGTTTCTTCACTTGGCAATACCAATGTAAAATCAATATCGTATTCTTTTACTAATTCATTTAATCTAACAACTATATCTTTTGCTATATCATTATGTTTATAACCGTGTACCCCAGTACCTAAACTAACTGACACAATACTTTTATAACTTTTCTTTTTCGCCGAAAGGAATATATTATTATAACTTTCTAATAAATCTTGTAGGGGAGATTTCATTTCATAATACTTAGGGCAGTAAATATGTAATATATCTATCCCCAAATCAAAACCAGGTGTTATTCTTACCTCATTTACGTTCATATACTCTCTATAATGCTGTTTACAATAATCTTTTAACAATTCTTTATTCGCATTCTTATATATAGTACCACAGACACCACTACCATAAATCATATATTGATTAGCACTATTTACTATTAAATCTTTATCTTTTAAATGCTCTAATATGTTTCCACTTACTATATTTAAACTCCCCATAGCATACCACCTAACTTAATTATATATTAAATCTCTATAAAAACCTACTTATTCCTCGTATATTTCATTAAAAAAGGTAATTCAATATAATCTATACAAAACTATATCAAATTACCTTAGAACTACTATATACTGCTATAAATCAATGTTTACTTTTTCAGTACTTAATCTTTTCGTTAATTTATTTACAAACAACTGACCCATACCATCATATTTACCTAAGCCAAATACAAGTGATTTCATTTCTTCGCTGTTTTTATCCTTATAAATTATTACTAAAAAGTAATTGTAATAATTCTTTACTTTTTGACCTATCCCTGATATTGCTCCTAATGCACCTAAGCCAACCATACCACCAACCAACGATCTTGCAAATACATTTTTGTTTTTAGTATCCATTTCCTTTTTACTCATTAAACCTGCATTTACAATTCTATCTAATGATATATTAAAATTACCAATTTCCGATATAACAGTTAATACCTCATCATCTACATTTAAAGCACAATCTTGTTCTTCTCGCAAACTGCTTATACCCTCAATATGTTTAATATCTTTTAATTTCAACACTTTTACTTTCTTTTCTTTAACTACTTCTTGTTTTACCTCTTTTTGTTTAATAGAGTTATCTTTAACTACCTTATCTTTATTACCTCTATTCTTAACTGCTTTAACAATTAAGTAAATAGGTAATACTACAACTGCAACCCCTAATAACATATAAAATAAATCTTGCATTTCTTATACCTCTTTCTATTTCAAAACTTATTCCTCTTTATTTCCCGATTATCTCAGCATTATTACTATTTTTTCGTTAACTCAATATATTTATATTATTTCTACCAAACTTACCTAATATCGCCGTTAAACTTACTTATACAAATATTCTAGAAATACCTCTTTAAATCTATCAACCATATCTAACAACCATACATAGGAACTATCATTATCTTTACTATTATTACTGCAACTAATCCTATTAACTTTTCTATCTTCTAAATATTCCCACTCTAAGCCATTTATCTTACTATCTATTTCATTTTTATATTGTTCCAACTTTTTATAAATATCATCATTAAATATTTCTAATTGACACCTTATCATATCGCTATTAACACTATGAACTAATTTAATTTTATAATCGCTTGAGCCAATACGAATAACATACCAATTATAAATTGATGGTCGTTGACTAATATATGTTTTATCTTTACTTTTTGCATAATCAACAAACCCTTGCCAATATTCCATTTGTTTTAATTCTAAATCGCTTATATTATCTTTTGATTGCTGTTTTAATACTTTCGCCCAATTATTAGGTTCACATATTACTTGAAACTTAGGAGCAATAGGAGAATTATCTATTTGCCACAATTCCACTTTTACTAAAAATATATTTATCTTTTCAAAACTATTATCGTTTAACCATTCAACTGCTTGTCTATGTTCTTCATTCACATCTTTTACTACCCATATAGCAATATCGGCATCTAAACCAGCAGCATATACTAACATTTTCCCTAAATGGTCGTGGTTAGTATTTTCTAATTGGTTTTCAATAACTATTCTTTTATTACTTTCTGTATCTCTTGCATAAATATCAACATTATACCTTCCAACACTCATTTCTGTTTCTATAACCTCAATATCAATGCCTACCTCTTTACTTAGCAAAGCAATATTTTCTTTTCTAGCTAACCACCTTGTAAAATCCAATGCTTCGTGCCTCCAAACTTCTCTTAATTCTATTTTTTCTAATTTTCCAAGTTCCATATATAAAATCACCAATATCATTATAACACATTTTATATAATTTAAGACATATAAATATAACTAATATTGCTATCACTAATTTTTAATATCTTTACAATTATATATAGAGGAGGGCGATATATATGGAAAATAATTTAAAGCAAATACGAAACTCTAAAAACTTACTACAAACAAAAGTGGCTATGGATTTAAATATTACCCAAGAAACTATATCTTCTTATGAGACAGGTAGAGTATTTCCAAGTTCCGATATGCTTATTAAACTTGCTAACTACTACAATACTTCTATTGATTATTTACTTTGTAGAACTAAATACAATATGCCTATTGATGATGTAAAACCTAATAATATTTCCAATACCGATTTTATCTTACTAAATAAAATCAATTCATTATCTACTACTAATAAAGCAAAAGTAGAGGGCTACATTGATGGTTTAAAGGATAATTAAACTTGTAATGCTATATATGATTTAAATGTATGGCATTTTTATTTTACCTTGAACTATACTGTTATTCATTTCTAACAATATTATCTTTACCCCTAAATCTAATATCAATATATACACCTCATATTACTTTATATCTTCTTAATCTAGTCCTATTCTATATATCATTCTAATATCAATATAGTATTATATATGTGTATATTATATGAGGGTAATAATTACTAATACTTTTTACTTAATTTCTTTTAAAATGGGCTATTTTCTTCCACAATTCTTCGGCGTAAACTCATATTTTCCTGTACTTTATTATTTTTCTCCCTCATATCGTAGTTATCTTGTATCTTAATTAACTGTGCTTGTTTCATAAACTTATCAACCATTTTTTTATCTTGTTCCTTTGTTATGTTCCAATAAAAGTCTGCAATCTTATAATATTCTTCTTCTAATGCTAATCTTTTTTCATTTCCATAAGTTCTAGCATATCTTCTTGCTGTCATCATATTTATATAAGCATTATGTAAATCTTTCAAAGTATAACCTTTTGGAATAACTATCTCCTCTTTACTATTGTAAGTACAAAACAATGTTTCATCTTCTTGGTTAATAAAATATTCCGCTTTTTTAATATTAGTATTCTTTTTATATGTTCCTTTCCCATATAGTTTAGTAATATCAAAGTTAACATTTTTCTTCCAACCCAACCAATTCTTATCAAAGTATGCTTTTAATTCATCTCTAAATGAATGATAAGGTTTTGATGCCATAATAATATGTAAGTGCCAACCGACCTCTATATTGCTTTTATGAGGGTGTATTTCTTTTACCCTTTTAGGACGACCAACCTTTCCATTATGTTCATAATGTACATAAGTGCTATTACCTTTTGTATTACTAATACATACCATTGCTGTAGCCGACCAATTCTTTTTATTACATATATACCTTATTTTTTCTAGTACTCTTTTCGCATATCTTCGTGCTTCCTCTTTATTCTTAAACTTGATGTCTATATCAAAACTAGACATACCTAACTTACTTTTTGCCATTTTTCCACCATTTTTATAAAAACTATTGTTAATGTGTTTTACCTTTCCCTTATTTTATAAGCATTTTTTACATTATAAGTTTGGTATCCGATGAGGTGGAATGCCAGAAATGACATTAGAATGGGCATTAAAAGAAAATGGTATTGACCCTAAGCAAGATTTAGTTATTGATACTAGTATTGCATTTGCTGCTATGCAAGGAGCATTTGTAGGAGGAACAGGAGACTTTGTTACATTATTTGAACTTAGTGTAAGGGAATGAAGTCTCCAAGTGAAAAATTATAAGTCTAATTTATAGACAAAAATAACAATTCACTTGGTAATAGACTTTATATCTTTTAGTTCCTTGTGTGTCATATCCTCTTTTAAATTCATAACTACTTCTTAAAATTGGTTGTAGTTTTTTATTTTCATCACTTTCTTTGTAAGATAAAAATATATTTAATTCCATGTTATTTTTATCATTATTTATTTTAGATACGACAATATGATCTAATAGTGAACTAATTATTTTAGTTATAGTAGATTTAGAATTAACTTTGAAATTTAAAAGTTCTTGAAGTTCTTTAGTTTTATCAGTTGTTCCTTTTAAATTTTCTTTATCTTCTTTAAAATGTTTTAACTCTTTAGTGAGCATATTTATTTTATCATTAAATAAATTATTTCTTTCATAAAACTCCTCGTTAGATAAACCGCCCTGGATACTTAACTCTAATATCTTATCCTTCTTAACATAAAGACTATTTATTTCTTTTTCTAAACATTTAATTTCTTCATCAATTCCATTATCAACTTCTAAATGTTTATAATAATTCATTAGAGTATCAATAACTTCATTTGAATCAATTTGTAGTTTAGATATTAAATCTTTAAAAATTGAATCTAACTCTGATTCTCTAATATTAGGTGAATCACAAGTAGTTTTACCATTTTTTAAGTATTCTGAGCAAACCCAAGTAATATCTTTTTTATTTTTTCTAAACTCTCTTCTATGAAAGACTGTATTATGCTCTGCACAATAAATTTTAGCACTATATAAGTATCTATTTTTATAAATACTTTTATCTTTTTTTCTCATCACAAATGCTTTTTTTCTTGTCATTAAACGAGTATTAGCTCTTTTCCACAAATCTTCATTAACAATTGGTGGTATTCTTGATTTATCTTCATAAATAACCCAATCATCTTTTTCAAAATATTTTATCTTTTTAGTCATATAATCTATTATTTCTGATTTTCTAGCACAATAATATCCTTTATATTTAGGGTTTTCTATCATCCTAGAAATTGTAGAAATACACCATTTTTTCTTTTGACAAGTTTTTAGACCTTCACTATTTAATGTTTTTGAAATTTTAGATAGAGATAATTCTTCAACAGCATAGAGTTCATATATTCTCCTGACTATTTTTGCTTCATTCTCTATAATATTAAGTACACCTGTATCCTTATCTTTTTTATAACCATAGAGCATATCATTACCAAGTATTTCTCCACGTTCTATTGCACGATTCATACCAAATTTAACACGTTCTGATAAACGTCTTATTTCATCTTGAGCCATAGAAGCCATTATAGTAAGTCGTAGCTCAGAATCGGGCATAGCTGTATTAATATTATCATTTACAAACAAAACAGCCACTCCATAGGATAAAAGCTCTCTCGTATATTTAATACTATCAAGAGTATTTCTTGAAAATCTAGAAATTTCTTTGGTAACAATTAAATCAAATTTACCACTTCTAGCATCTTCAATCATTTTCATAAAGTTATCTCTTTTAATATCACTTGTACCAGTTATTCCATCATCTACATAACCTTTAATATAAGTCCAATTTGGATTTTGTTTTATATATTGTTCAAAATGTTCCACTTGATTTTGAAGAGATTTCTTTTGCTCTAAATGATCTGTTGATACTCTTGCATAATCTGTTACTCTAAGTTTTATACTTGTAAGTGGCATTCCCATATTTAACTGCTTTCGAACAGTATATAAATCCAACTCTTCTTCTCCTTTCTAACGACATTATAACATATTTTCATGAAATAGCATTAGCACCACTTACATTACAAATTTTTAATTCTTTTAAGATATTTTCTTCTGTATATTTAAACATTTTATATGATATTTTATTTTCATCAAACAACTTTTTATTTAAGGAAAGAGCCACTTCTAAAAGTATTTCTTTATTCTTATATTTTACTTCTTTACTTCTCATAATATCCTCTGAATCCATAACTCATCTCCTTTATTTAAAACTATGAGAAAAATTGTAAAATAATACTTTAAGAAAAAGCAGAAACTAGTCTATTTCTAGTTTCTGCTTAGTCTCTTTTACACGTTTAATTGTTAATGTATTTTCAATTGTCTTAATTAATTTTCTTATTTCATTATGAAGAAGAGTATTGTTTTCTTTAATCATTTGTATATCTCCTTCACTTAACAGAATCTTTTTAGTTAACAATCCTTGTTCATATTGAATTCTATTAACAACACTAATATAATCACTCATTATTTTAATTATTTCATTTTTACCTTCAATATCTTCTTTATATAAAGATTCATAAATACAAGCATTTCTAACATAAGCGGCAAGATGTGGACCAAATCCATACTCTATTGCTTTTTCTGTAATTATTCTTCTTTCTTCATCATTTAACATAATATTTATTTTCTTTCTTCTATCTACTTTAGTCATTTTTATTCTCCTTTTTATTTAATATTTTTTTATAGCTTAATAATACCTTAAGATAAGATTTTCGATAATATTTTTGATCTAACCATTTAACTCCCGTAGGAGTAATATACAATTTTCCATCTTTATAGCATTTGCAATCTATTTTTTTGTTCATTCTTTCAATTGCTTTTAAAATAGAGCTATTACTTTTACTAAAATATTCTTGAAGTTCCTTTACATTTAGACATAAATAAACCTTCTCAAAATGAGAAATGTCTAATTCATTTTCCATATCTAAAATTCTTGCATTTAAAAAATGAATTTCTCTATCTAAGAAAAATCCATCTTTATTAAAATATACTTCTTTTAACCATTCAACAAATTCTAAATTAAAAAGAACAATTAAATCTTTAGTTGGCCCTAATCTATACCAAATCCAATTTTCAAAATAATGATATTTTTCCATTACTTTAATAGCACGATTTAATTGTTTTTTTGATACTCCTAATTTCCTTTCTACATCATCTCTATACATCCATTTATTTTTCAAATTATCATCTCCGTCTTATGACATATAGTATAATTTTAATATATCAAGCATGGTGTTATCACACCCTTTTTTTGTTAGGAAAAAGTCCCTAAGACCCATTATAGTCTCCGACAGTTTAGATATATTTCATTCATATTTCACGCTCCTTTCTGATAGAATAATAAAAATAGAACACAAAAAAGAGAGATAAAATCTCTCTAAATTTAGTCTTTCTTACAATTATCCTATACTACCATTTTAACACATTTTTTTAGGACATGCAACGGACATTTTTTAAACGAACGATAATATTAATCATTCATTTCTTTTAAATTAAGTCAAAAATCTTAAATTTTATAAACCATGTTTTTTAGTTTGATGGGGATATGTTGTATAAACATTTTGAATGCCTAAATTAGAAATAGGCAAATAGGCCTTTCCTTCATTTAATCTATTGAATCTTCTCATATCTTCCCAATCCATTTTAATTCTTTCAGCAGAATCAGAATTCATCATAATTTGATTTGTAACGGAAACTACTATAATAATTCCATTTTCATTTAATATTCTTTCTTTTAGTTGTGCAACAAATTCTTTAAATTCTTCCTCATTTTTAGAATAATCTCCAATATTACTTAGATATACAATATCATATTTTTTTTGAGGAGTAAATTCATACAAATTAGCAAAGTAAAACTTGTCATTAAATTGCTCTAATAGTCGCTTTTTTAATTTAGTATAGTTTTCTTTTGATTGTAAATAATAATTTTTATATTGAGCAATTAAAAGTAATTCTTCAGTAGTATCAAATGTATTACTTTCATTCCATTGATGTTTTTGCTCTCCAACTTTATCAATAAATACTTTTTTTAATAATTCTTCCATATCATCTTTGTAAACTGTTAATAAATGTTCAAAAAATAATACACTTTCATAATCTAAAAACTGTTTATATTCACTAATTTTTTCAAATATTTCTAGTGGATTCCTAACTAAATTACAAGAATCCTCAAAATCATATTTTATTATTAATGCTTTCTTTAGTTGATAAAAATAATAAGTAAATTGATTTATATCAAATGTTTCAACTTCACTTGCACCTAGTAAATATGCATTAAGAGCAAAATCACCACTACCAAGAGAAGCAAGGACACTCTTTCCTTCAAAGTCGTAGTTTTTCATATATTGGTTTAATGCCTCATTTGTAAAGGCATACACTGGACCATTTGAATTAAATGGATTCTTTTGTTCTACAAATATATCTTCAACTTCTTCAGATGGATTTTCAGTTTGAAAATCTGATGATACATTTTGTACGCTACTAGTTATTGGTAAATCATCTTTTATAATTGTTTGTTCTGGCTCAGTGCTACTATTTGAAATTATATTTTTATCACTAGTATCATCATTTGATATTTCTGGTATTAAATATCCATAATTTTCTAATATATTTGATACTTCATTTAAATCAGTATATTTTAATACATTCAATTTATACAATGAATTGTTTTTCTTATAGGTATCTAATACCATCTTATATAGTGAGAATAAAGTATTCAAATCTTTTTTACTAGGTTCATAAAGCTGTCTTATCTTTTTTATTTTGTTAGCCATTTCTAAATCTAAATCATTTAATAGTTTATTATTTAATTCATTCAATCGTCCTATTTCTTTTAAAAATTCCTCTGACATATTTTACCTCCAAATCTTATTTATCAATTTCTTCAATTTCTTTATTTAATACATCTAAATAGTCTTGTTCGGCAGTAGTTAAATGTTTTTGCATATATTTGTCATATTCTGCATGTGCTTTTTTTAATGCTTGTTCATGAGATATGGTGCCTGAACCACTTAAAATATCTTTTCTAGTCATTTTTAGAAATGAATCTAATTCACTTATCAATCTTGCATAGTCATTGGATGTCTATCTAGTGCATTAATTTCTGCAACATTTAAGTAGGCTGATACCATTCTATTTAAAATATTTAATTCCTCTTCAGTTAAATAGTTTTTAGCTATCTCAGTTTCACTTTTTGTTGGATAATTACCTTTAAAATTAGTGAGACCTAAATTTTCTTTATTAGAATCAACTCGTGTAAATATTACCTCGGCTGCTGTGTTGCCATGGGTAGCATAATGCATTTTGTTTTGTACAGTTTTAAAAAAGTCTATTGATAATTTATCTTTAGGATTGTAATCAATTGAAGTTGCATAAATATCCAATACCTTTCTCCAAAAAATTTTCTCTGAAGATCTAATGTCACGAATTCTAGCAAGTAATTCCTCAAAGTATGGACTTTCACCATTATTTTTTAATCTCTCATCATTTAAAGCAAAACCTTTAATCATATATTCTCTTAAAACTTTAGTTGCCCAAATTCTAAATTCTGTCGCCTTTTTAGAATTGATTCTATATCCAACTGCAATAATGGCATCTAAATTATAGTGTTCTATATTTCTTTTAACTTTTCTATTACCTTCATTTTGAACTGTCAAGAAATCCTTGACAGTTGAATTTTTATTAAGTTCCTCTTCTTTAAAAATATTGCTTAGATGATAACTAATATTTTGTTTAGTTGTATCATAAAGATTGGCCATTACATCTTGACTCATCCATATATCTTCATTTTGAATATTAACATCAACTTTAACATTACCATCTTTTGATACATATATAATAATATTGTTTTTCATTGAATCCCCCTAATCTTATTTAATATTTCTATTTATCCATTTTAAAAGTATTTTAGAAATTTCTTCTTCTTTATTATTATAAAAATGATTTGTATTATCTATAATTTGATATTCAAAATTATTACAATTAATTGCCTTTTCTTTTAATAAATATTGCTTTAAATATGTTGGATATTCATTACTTCCAGCAAAAGATAGAATTGGTATATTAATAGCAGATAGTTGCTCAAAGATTTCTGGATTTCTTTCAATAGGAAAATTATCAATATTACTATTTTCTAAAGATTCGTTTATAAAAGTTGCAGAGCTTATATAATCAGTCCCACCAATTAATGTATTTAGTAACTTCCTAGGATTATTATTTTTTACATTGCTTTCTGCTTCACTTAATAAATTATCAAACTTGCTTTCTTCCTTTTTTGTAATACCAACCATATCGGGTGCCGAAGCTAAAATAAGACCTTGTACATCATCTTTATTTTTTGATAAGTAGTATAACGCTTTGTTGCACCCTAAACTGTGTCCCATTAAAATAATTTTTCTGTATCCCAATCTTTTTACTTTTTTTATCCAAATCTCAATATCTTTTAAACAATCTTCAAATATTTCAAAAGTAGCTCCATTTATTTCTAAACTACCATCTTTTTTACTCATACAGTTTATATAAGAGTAACCACGATTATGGCTATATAAAAAACTAATTCCATTATTAGAAAGATGTTTTCCTAAAACATATGCGAAATAGTTATCTACAACACTTTGTGCTTGTCCATGAATAAATAAAACACAACAATCTAGTTTACCTGAATCAAAGTATGTTCCTTGCAAACGTAAATTATCTTCAGTATATTCATAAAATAAATCTATCATAGCTAGTCACCTCTATATAAATTATACTAAAAAAGTTCTAGTTTTCCTAGAACCTAGCAGTGTTTTATATGGAAATTTATTTTGAACAATATTAGTGACTTCTTATTCTCGCACTAAGAGAACCAAATGCATTACAAGTAGAAAAACAAGAACTAGGATATGTGGTAGCTTCTATTGGAGAACTTGGTGGAGTAGTTCCATATACAGCTTATAATGCTAGAAAAAGTTATATTGAAAATAATCCTGAAGTAATAAAAGGATTCACTAAAGCAATTCAAAAAGGTTTAGATTATGTACATAATCATAGTGATGAAGAAGTAGCAGAAATAATATTAGACTATTTTCCAGATACATCTTTAAATGATCTAACAAAAATAGTTAAACGTTATAGAGATATAGACTCTTGGTTTGAAACAACATATATTGAAGAAGAAAATTTTAACCATATTCAAAAAATAATGGAAAGTGCTGGGGAACTAGAAAAATCAGCTCCATTTAGTGAATTAGTAAATAATACATATTCAAAAAAATAATGAAAGAAATATTAAAAATAAACAACCTAAAAAAAGCTTATCACACTAAAAGAGATGAAACTTTAGCTGTTGATAACTTTTCTTTTGAATTACGTAGAGGAGAATTTGTAGCTATAGTTGGACCTAGTGGATGTGGTAAATCTACAATATTGTCTATTTTAAGTGGTCTTGAAGAAAAATCAGATGGTGAGATAATTAAAGAAGAAAATTTAAAACTAGGATATATGTTACAAGATGATTCATTATTTAATTATCGAACAATTTTAGACAATTGTTTAATAGGATTAGAAATTAATAAAACATTAAATAAAAAAAATAAAGACTATGTTTTAAAACTGCTTGAAACATATGGACTAAAAGAATTTATAAATAGTTATCCAGAAAATTTATCAGGAGGAATGAGACAAAGATGTGCTCTTATTAGAACTTTAGCAACTAAGCCTGATATTTTACTATTAGATGAACCATTTAGTGCCTTAGATTATCAAACTAGATTAGCTGTTTCAGATGATGTATATAGTATCATAAAAAAAGAAAAGAAGAGTGCTATTATGGTAACTCATGATTTATCTGAAGCTATTTCGATGGCTGATAGAGTAATAGTACTATCTAAAAGGCCATCTAAAATAAAGAAAATATTTGATATTAATCTTACAAAAAAATCTAATCCAATTAATAATAGAAAAGCAAAAGAATTCAGTTATTATTACGATTTAATATGGAAGGAAATAGATTTTCATGTATAGTTTAGAACATAAAAGATATTTAAATAAAATTAAGAAAAATAATTTTTGGATAAGATTTACACAAATATCAATAATAATAGTTTTTGTTTTAATCTGGCAATTTTTAGCCGACAAAGGATTAATAAATACTTTTATAAGTTCTAGTCCTAAAGAAGTTATAAATACTATTGTAGATTTACATAATTCTAATAACTTATATAATCATATTTGGATAACAATATATGAAACTTTAATAAGTTTTGTTTTAGGGACTTTTATAGGAATAATAATAGCAACTATTTTATGGTGGAATAAATTTATATCTAAAGTTTTAGATCCTTATTTGACTATTTTAAATAGTCTTCCTAAAGTTGCATTAGGACCAATCATTATTATTTGGGCAGGAGCTGGTATGAAATCTATTATAATAATGGCATTACTTATATCAGTTATTATTACCATTATAAATGCTTATCAAGGATTTATAGAGGTAGATCCTATTAAAATAAAATTAATGAAATCATTTAAAGCTACAAAAACTCAAACTTATTTAAAATTGATTCTTCCAAGTACTTTTCCAGCTATTATAAGTACTTTAAAAATAAATATAAGTATGTCTTTAATTGGACTTAATGACATGGTGTGAAAAAAACTAGTTAAAAAAATTTTAATATATTTTATAGAAAATACTAATCTTATTGTTATCAATTTCAACACGATCGATTAGGTGTTCTATAATACTTCTTTGTTCTTCAAAAGTCATACAGTTCCATGTAGAACTAATACTTTTTACAGTTTCAAAAGCAACTTTGTTTGCTCTTTCTCTTTGTTCACTATTTTCAATTTTAGCATTTATACTTTCTCTTTCATTTTCTAATTCTTTTATTTTTTTTCTAGTTTCTTCTACTGCTATACCCTCTGATATAAAACTTATTAGGTTACTAATCTGTTTGTTTATTTTGTCTAGTCTTTCTTTTAATTCATTTATAACATTTACTGTTGCTATATTAAAAGTTTCTTTAAATAAATTTTCATCTAAACTCATAGAAAATAACTGTTCCAACACAATATGTTCAATTTCAAAAGTATCCCATCTTTTATTTTTACAGTTAGGATCTTTAACATATCTTTTTCTACTTGATTGTTGAGAATTGCAATACATAACAAGTCTTTTTCCCCATTTTTGGTAACGATATTTTGCACCACAATGCCCACAAACAACTTTACCAGATAAAAGATAATGCTTATCATATTTTTCTCTACTTCTTAATTTATTTACTCTTAATATTTCTTCGTATAATTCTTTAGATACGACTGCTTCGTGTTGCCCCTCATATATTTCACCTTTATAAGGAATAACACCAGTATTGGTGATAGATAATAGTCTTCTTTCAACCATTCGTTCATCCATATTTACTACTTCACCTATGTTATTAAAACTTTTTCCACTCAAATACATTGAAATCATTTTATTTAAAACTTCTACTTGTTCTGGTATAGGTATAAGTATTCCTTGTTCCTTATCATATCTATAAGGAAAAGGTATTTTTCCTCCACCTCTCCATAAACCAGATTCGGCTCTTTTTTTGATCCCTATTCGTGTTCTTTCTAGGATAGTTTCTCTTTCAAGTTGTGCAAAGACAGATAGAACTCCTATCATGGCTTTTCCAAAAGGACTTGTAGTGTCAAAATTTTCTTTCATTGATATAAACCCAACATTATATTTATTAAATACTTCTTCAATTAAATATAAAGTATCTTTTTGACTACGAGAGATTCTATCAAGTTTAAAAACTATAACAGTATCTATCTTATGATCTTTTGCATCTTGTATCAACTTTTGAATTGCAGGTCTATTTAAGTCCTTTCCACTATATCCACCATCAACATAATATTCGTATTCTGTAAATTCCTTACTTTTAGCATAATTTAAAAGAAATTCTTTTTGTGCATCTATTGAATAACCCTCTAGTTGTGTGTCAGTAGAAACCCTAGCATATAGTCCTGCCTTTATAAGTATTCCTCCATTTCCATTTTAAAGGCATTTTTTAGAACTATAAACTTACGAATCCATCCTAGCATGATTTCTACAAAAAGTAAAATCATGTTACAATTTAATATATTTTTTAATAATCTCATAGATTACTTTGTCTTTTACTTTTAATTCTTTGGGATCAATTTTATTTCCTTTGGCATCAAAGTTAAAAATTTCTATATTTTCAGTCATTGAATCACCTTTAGTAAAGTTTATTACTTCGTTTAAAGAATAAGAACTAGACATTTTTATTTCCTTTCTCTAAAGTCAAGTCTTTTTCTAAAGGGTTTTTCAAATGTATTTCAATGGTAGACTTAGTATTATTACCATTATCTATTTCTAAATGAAATACTTCCTTATTTATCTTACCTTTAATAAAGGTTAGTTCTTTTGTATTTAGTGGCTTAGATAATTCAAAACTAGCATAAGTTCTATTATTATTTTCTTTAAATTCAAATAAAGAAATTTTATCTTTAAGTTGATCTTGTACGATTTCAATTATATTTTTTAATTTTTCTTTTTCTTCTTCCCTAAATTTATCTAATTCTAATAATTCTTCTTTATAGATAGATTTATCATTTCTATTTCTAAATAGTCTATCATATTTAGTCTTAATATCTTCAACAGTAAAATAAGTACTACTTAAATCCACTAGTGGTATCATTTTTCTTTCCAGTTCACCACTAGAATAACATGATAATTTTTTATAAATAACAGTATCCCTAAAAATTGGATGTCCAATAGTAGGAAAAATTATAGTTTTGTGATGAAGATTTTTTACTTCATCTGGTGTTAAAAGATCACGAGCAATTAAAGAAGTAGATTTATTTCCATTATAATTAGTTAAACTAATAGACTGGCTTATAGAGTTACTTTCAATAGATTTTTTTCCTAGCATTTTTGAAACTGCCTCAGCAGTTGACATGGTATTCGTTTTAAGGTATTGCAGACCAGCATTATCAAGAATAATCTGGGCTACTTCTTTACCATAAACATTATCAAGTTGACTTAAACTTTGTATAAACAAATGATACCTTAACCCACGAGAACGAGCAACTGAAATTATGGATTCGATACTTGGCTCTACTAGTGGTGGACAATTAGAAAATTCATCACATATCCAGTCAATTTCAATAGGACATTTTTTATTTTCATTAGCATTAGCAAGTTTTACTAATTCCTTATACAAAAGACCTAATATGATAGTAACTAAGGAATAGTAAACTTTATCTTCATCTGGAACTATAACAAACAAAGCAGACTTTTCCTTACCCAAAATATCAAAGTCAAAATCTGACTTACTAGTAACATTAGCAACATTGACATCATCAAATATAGCCATTTTTTCAGAGAAAACACTAGTAATAGACTTATAAGTATTTTCACTAGATGATAAAATAGGAACTAGACTATCTTTTGATTTAGTTCCATAAGGTTTTTGTTCTATATATGATTTAAACTTCTTAGAATTTTTTTCTTCCATTGTAGAGTTTTGAAACTTACGAATAGAAGTCATAGTAATTTGTTCACGATTAATTTTACCATCTTTATATTCTTCTAAGAAAAAACCAATTAAACCCTCCAGTAAGTTTTTAGCACTATTGTTCCAGAATGGATCTTTACCTTGTGATTTATCATAGGTAATCATGGATGCTAGAGAAGTAATTAGTCTATTAGTTTCAGCATAACTAGAAATAGATTTATTTTGATAATCTAGTCTTTCATTTTCATTAGTAGCAGTATTAACTAGATTTTCATATTTTATATATTTTTCATATTCACAGATGACTGGCTCTAAAATATTTATATGATTTGATAATTCTGGATGCCTAAAATCTATTGTTAAAACTTTATATCCTTTATCATATAGCATTTTAGAAGTTGTATGGTAAATTTCACCCTTAGGATCTGTAACAAATACACTTCGTGGCTTTTTGGCATTAGCAATAAAACTCACCATATTTATAACACAAGTAACAGACTTACCAGATCCACTAGATCCCAAATAAACATAATGGGGTGTTTCTTTATCAAACCATACATGATTTATATTTTTGTCATAATAAACTGGAAAACCAACATCATGAATATTAGAGATTTTTTCTTTTACAAAATGTTTATTTATTTCTGATTCACTAGAAAATCTTGCAGATCCATACTCATTATTATTTTTAATTTTGTGTTTTGAAATTACTGGCTCTATATAAATAAAGCAAATAATGAAAACAATTAAAACTAACAATAAAATAATAAGGGGCAAACTCATTGTAAACCCCTTACTAGATTATTGCTATAAAGCATAATCCTCCTTATTTAATACATAAATTCTTTTATGATAAATAAGTAAATATTTAATAACTTTGTCATTTTCAATAACAACATATCTATGCCCCCAAAACTTTTTATGAAACCATAGAAATTTTGAAAGTAATTCTTTAAATTTCATAAGAATCACCTAATTTTTTATCTAAGTCATAGACAATATTATCAATGATAGTATTTATATCATTATTCGTTATATTATTAAAATTACCATAGTTATCTTTAATTAAATAATCACATTTAATATTTTCTACATTTTGTAACATATATTTAATTCTTTCCCAACCAGATTTATCAATATCATTTCTTATAATATCTCTAATACCATTATCATCATAAATATCATCTGTATATTCGTACAAGTCATTTTGGTAAACATAGTCCATAAAATCATTAATTCTAGTATATAGAAATTTACCATCATTAGTAGTTTTAAATTCTAATAATTCTTCTTTATTCAATGTCATAGTCTTGTTCATTTTCCTTTTCTATGATTTCTTTCTTAGCAAGTTCAAGCCCATGTTTTAAATTAGGGCTACTCATAACTTGTTCATAAGAAAGTTCCAAAGCATCTAAAGTATCTTCTATATCATAAGTAATACAATATTCATGATTTTCAAGTTCACTTACAAACATATCCTTGATATAACCATCACCAGTTTTATCTGATTCTATTAATTCTTTATTTTCTTTTCTAATTTCATCCCACATTTTATTGTATTCTTCTAAATCAGTTTTTCTTATAAAACCTCCACCACCAATAGAGAGTATTTTATCTGTATCATTTTCTTCCAAACCCCATTTTTCCATCATATCTTTAAATTGCTCATTACTAAAAGCAAAACCTAGTGGAAAATCATTTACTCTTTTCTGATGTCTATTTTTTACTTCATCATATTTATTTATAGACTTTTCTTTTTGATTTTCAATATATTTATCTATTCCAGTAACTTTAAAATATTCATCTTCACCACATCCATTATCCATTTCAGAAATAATATTAAATAATGATAAATCTTGTATATCTTCAATTGGATAAATTCTATTTTCTATGTTGGGCTCTAATTTTATCTGATTATCAGAGTTATCTATAAAATCTTCAAAACTTCGTTGCCCATCTCTTTCACCACAAACATAGATTAATTTATCATCTTTTTCAAAATTATATCTATTTATATCTTTTTTAACTTCAACTATAAAATATGGATCACAAAAAATATATTGCTCACGATCACTATTTATAATTTGTTCTATTAATTCATTTTGATATGTTTTTTTAACTTTTATAACACTTTCTTGATATCCCATTTAATCACCATCCTTTTTTGTTTCTAATATTCTTTTATTAGCAATATCAAAGTATTTTTTGTTTATTTCAAACCCTATGTATTTTCTATTTTCTAAAATACAAGCAACTGCAGTTGTACCACTACCTAAAAAGCAGTCTAAAACTAAATCATTTTCTTTAGAACTATTCCTAATTAATCTTCTTATTAGTTCTAAAGGTTTTATGGTAGGGTGTTGATATTTCTTTTTATCTTCTACATTTGCCTTAGATATGTATATACTTTTAGCATCTTCATAACTTTTTGGCTTACAATAGCCATCTTTTCTAAAGTACAAACAATATTCTTTGTCGTTCATGTATTTATTACTAAAAAGGGGTATAGGATTCGTTTTACCCCAGATAACAACTTCTAACTTACATTGAAGTTGTAAATTAAAATATTTTATATACATTGGAATTTGTCTAGCATTACACCAAATATAAATATTAATTCCTTTCATAACTCTAACAATTTCATCTAAAACTTTAATATCAAAACTGCTAACTAAATTATTATCAATTAGTTCTTTTTCTAACTTCATAATGTCATGAGAGAGTTTATCATTTCCTTTTTTACCACCTGCAGTACAAATATCATAAGGTGGATCAATTAAAACTAGATCAATAGAGTTATCTGGTATTTTTTTTAGACCAACTAGACAATCTTCATTATATATTTTGTTTACTTCCATTAACTAGGTTTCCTTTCAAATAAAAAGGTGGGAAGTATATCCCATCTTTGCCTAGTTAAATATTCATAATCTATTTTTAAAATTTTACTTAATCTATATAAAAAAAAACTATTAACATTTTTTATCTTATCATTTTCTAATTTACTTAAAGTAGAAATAGAAATGCTAGATAATTCTGATAGTGTTCTTAAAGACATTTTTCTTTTTATTCTTTCTTGTTTCAATAAATTTCCAATTTTATTTATAAACATTCCTCCTTTACTTAATTTATTGTATAAAAAAACAGATCATTAAATTTTGATCTGCTCGATTAATTGTAATTTTAGTGAATAGTAACTTAATTTTCTTTTTTATTAAACATATGGCGTACTTTATCTATTCGATTATTTGGTCTACGTGATTGAATAACTGGTTCACAAGTAGCAATTTGATAATCTTTTAATTCTGTCAAAAAAACTGCTTGCCCATTTGTATATAGAGTTAAAGTATTACGATATTCATTAATACAACGTACAGGAATATGTCCTGTAAAAATAACTTCATCATTTTTTGATTGACTTGTTTCAATTATTGCACAATGTTTTTGTGCATCTTTATATGCACGAGAAAAGTATCCCTCTGGTGTAAAAAGTATAAACGAAAGATATGGCTCTAATAATTGCGTTCCCGCTTTTTTCAATGTTTGTTCAAGTACAATTGGGGCAAGAAAGCGAAAATCCGAGGGAGTACTAACAGGGCTATAATAAACACCATATTCAAAACATATTTTACAATCTGTCACTTTCCAACCATACAATCCTTGCTCCAGTCCATAATTAATACCTTCTCTTACTGCATTTTGAAAACTTTGATTTAAATAACCGAGTGAAACTTTGCTTTCGTACTGTATTCCAGTGCCAATTGGAAGTGGAGTTATTGATAATCCAATTGATGCCCAAAATGGATTTGGTGGTACTTCAATATGAATAGTATAATCTGCCTTTTGTAATGGCTTTTCCAAATAAATTACGGTTGGATCTTCGATTCTTATGTTTATGTGATATTTTTCAATCAACAGAGAACAGATAACTTCTAACTGCACTGTTCCTAAAAAAGAAATGATGATTTCATGTGTTATCGTATCAACATAATAACGTAAAAGAGGATCAGTATCTGCAATTTCTGTAAGAGCATCCAATAATTTTTCTCTCTCTTCTATTTTTATCGGTTCAATTCTTGTTCGTAGTATTGGTACAGTCTTGTCATTCCATACATTGCATGGCAAAATCTTTTCATTTCCTATAATATCGTTCAATCTTAATGTATTGTTAGGTATAATAAAAATATCTCCAGAACAAACTATTTTTGTCTGTATCATTTCCCCATTTGAAGGAATATATATTTCTGTAAGTTTCATTTTCTTTTTTTCTGGCAACATAATTGTATCTCGTAAGTGTAATGTTCCACTATAAAGACGCAAATAAACTAATCTTTGCTTATGGTCTGTATATTCAATTTTAAAAACTCTTCCACATAGTTCTGAATCATTCTCATTCATTTCAGAACAAAAAAGATTTGAAATAGCTTCGATAAGTTGTTGAGTCCCTATATTATTTCTAGCACTTCCATGGTATATAGGAAACAACGAACCTTTTTTAACACACCTATATTCTTCATACATTAATTCTTGTATAGTCAATTTTTCTCCTACAATATATTTTTCTAAAAGTTTATCATTTTTGGAAATTACAGGATCCCAATCATCTAAATCAATGATATTTTTAATTGATATTTCTGGAGTTAATGTTACATTTTGCATAACAATAATATCATTTGAAAGTTTTTCTTTGATATTTTGATAAATATTATTTAAGTTAATTCCATCCTGATCTATTTTATTTATAAAAATAATTGTTGGTATATTCATTTTTTGAAGTGCATGGAATAGTATTCGGGTTTGTGCTTGTACACCATCTTTAGCAGAAATTACTAAAATTGCTCCATCAAGAACAGATAAGGAACGATACACTTCTGTTATAAAATCTGTATGTCCAGGAGTATCTACAATATTGATTTTGTAGTCATTCCAATTAAAAGAAGTAACTGCTGCCTGAATTGTGATTCCACGCTGACGTTCTAAAAACATAGTATCTGTCCTTGTTGTTCCCTTATCTACACTGCCTAATTCTAAAATTGCTCCACTTGTATAAAGCAGACTTTCCGTTAAGGTCGTCTTTCCTGCATCTACATGAGCAAGAATACCAATGTTGATTATTTTCATGGAATTTCCCTCCCTACAAATTTATCTTTTAACTTAAAATCAATATTTGCTAATTTTGTTCTTTTAAACTATTCTCAAAATCAATTATCCACTTTTCTAATGTTTCTACTAATGCTAATTGTTGTTTGAACATTTGTTTTCCAACATTAGGAATATGTTGTCTATGAGAACGTCTTTCATTTAGTAATTCTTTTAATTCTAATATCTTTGATTTTATATTAGAAACAAGAATCTGTTTTTGTTCATCATCTACTAAATCTAAATTCGTGATAATAACATTAAAATCCAAATATAGACTAACATCAGAATTTGAAATATCATTCATAAGTTTATTAAAATAATCATTACCTTTGTTAGTAATAGTATATATTGCTTTATCTGGCATATTTCCCTCTTTCTCTTTATGGCTAACAATATATTCTTTTGATTCTAATTGTAATACTTTCTTATAAATAGACTGTTCACTAATTTTTACCCATCTTGGTATATTACGATATTCTATATTTTTTTTAATATCATAAGCACTTTGTGATTTTTGTTTAATAAGTCCTAATAATACCAAATCTATATTTGACATAATCTCTACTCCTTACTTAATATAATCTGTAACGCCAAGTCTATTTCCAAATGGATCTTCAAACTCGACTGCATTACCAGTTCCAATTTTAAAAGGCTCACTCAAAAATTTTATATCATTATTCAACATTTCTTTATAGAAGATTGCAACATCTTCTACTTCAAACCATATTGTAGGCTTTAAATTCTCAAATTTATTTTTGTCTTTTAAAATTATTGCAGGTTCTTCATTTCCAATATTATAAGCAACCATTCCCTTATCAGAGAAATCAAATTTCTTTTTTAACCCCAATATTTCCTCATAGTATCTTTTTGCTTCTTCCATATTATCTACAGGAAGAAAATAATTGTCATAATTTTTCATATATTTAATGTCCTCCTTTCTACTATAAACTACACCACTATATTTTATAGTAGTTATCGTTAAAAGTCAATATATAATAAAAAAATATATAATAAAAAAATAGATTAGTTGCACTGAACTAATTTATTTGTATAACTGCCTGTCGTACAAAAAAGACTGTCATTACTGACAATCTTTTTGGTAAATTACTATTTTTATAATAGTTTGCTGATTTAATTATAGCATTTTTTCAACAAAAAAAATAGTCCTATACTAGCAACTATTTCAGTTTTTACCAACTACATTTATTCAGAAGTGAAGTAATGTCATGGTAAAGTAAAATGGTTTAACAGTAATAATCTTTTTACTACAACTGTATAATAACATTTTTTGACATTTTTTGCAATACCTATCTCTAACAAATATATTTATGATGAGAAACTTTTACATTTGTCTGACTTACCATAGCATAATGCATGGTAGTATCAATTTTAGTATGACCTAATAATTTCTGTACTTGTTCAATAGGCATACCTTTATCTATGGCTCTTGTTGCTAATGTTCTTCTAAATTTATGGGGATGAACTTTTGATATATTAAGATTTTTTCCTAAAGATCTTAATCTTATTTCTACACCAGAAATATTAAGTCTATGATATGGCTTGATCAGTGAAACGAACAATGCAGAATTATTATCTTTTCTACTTTCAAGATATTTTAAAAGATGAAGTTTTGCTCTTGCATCAAAATATACTTCTCGTTCTTTATTGCCTTTACCTAAAACTATACAAGACTGATTAACAAAATCAATATCAGAAATATCTAAATTAACAAGTTCACCAACTCTAACACCAGTAGAAGATAGAAAGTCTATCATGGCTAAATCTCTTATATTATGACATCCATCTCTTAATTTTTCTAATATTTCATCACTATAAGTTTCTTTAACAGTAACTTGAGTTTTTATTTTATGGATTCTTCTTATTGGACTTTTTAAAATATAATCTTCATTTTCTAACCATGAGAAGAAACTAGACAAAATTCTTCTTATATTATCTATTGTTACATTACTGCAATTATGAATATTTTGATAGTTAGACAAATAATTTCTAATATCATTTGTATCTATTAATTTAATATTTTTATTTATTTGAGATAACATATCATCAACTGTTTTACTATAATATTCAACAGTTCTTGAAGAACAACCCTCTAATTTTTTAGATGAAAGAAATAAATTATTATAATCTAAATTGATTTCTTTTATATTATTACTTTCATTTACAACTTCAATGCTATAAAAATAATGATTTATAACTTGTTTCAACTTTTCTAGTTGATAGTTATTAATATATTTACCCATATCAGATATAATGTTATTCATAATTATATCTTTCATATAGCATTTTCCTTATCATTTTGGAATAACTTACTAAACTCTTTTTGGGCTTCTTCCATTTCATCATTGATATTTTTTATAGCAGTTTCAATATCAGATTTATTCTTAAATTTTTGTCTAGGGTTAGAATTAGATAAATAATTTTTTAATATATTTTTTCTAGTTTGTTTTTTATTTTTTAAATAGTGTTTTAATATTATCTCTTGTATAATATCATTTTCTTTAATCTTATTAGAAGTCTTAGATTCTTTCTTGTAATGATAATCAGCATAATTGACAATAGCATTATAGATATAATTGTCTATATATTTATTTTTTGAATCAGTTAAGGAAGTATCAACATTGATATTCTTGATATTATTATCTTCATTAATTTTATGAAAATATGTATTGATATTTTTTAGTGATCCCTTAAAATTATCATATTCTAATTTAAAATCAGAATTAGAGTTAGAAAAAATGTAACTTTTTATTTCTCTAGTAAGATTAATAATCTCTTTATTCTTAATAGATCCATACTTAATTTTAGTATCTTTACCAATTCTTTCATGATAAAGAAGTTGACCTAATTTTAATATTTTTTCTTCCAAAAGTAAATCTTTTTTATTTCTTAAAAGATAATTTTTTTCTTTTGGGCTAAAATATTTTTTCAATTCTCCTATATCTTTATTAGTTTCTTTTAATAAAGGGGTATAAATTTTTTCTTTTTCAATGGTATGTATTACTTGATTTTTTAAAAAATCTATTTCAACTTGTGATAGTTCACCAGCTCTTCTATAACCAACTTTATTTTTAGAATAAATATAATTAGGTTGCTTTTCCATAAATGAAAAATGAAAGTGTAAGTTATCAGTATCAGTATGAAGTGATAATTGATAAAACATTTTCTTGGTATCTTTAAAACCACATTTTTTAAAGAACTTAGGTAATATATTAGTAGCGAGTTCTTGCTCCAGTTTATGTATATCAATATTCTCATTTATATAATCATTATTAAATGATAACACACCTTGCCACAGATTAGAATTTTCTAAATATTTAACTGATAACTTTTTTCTTCTTTCAACTTCTGATTCACTTGCAAAATGCCCATTTTCCATCACTAAGTTCATAGTTTTTTCTTTCGTTAATTTACCAGTATAATAATCATGCATAGACATAGCTCGTTTTTCTTCATTAGTATAGTAGTCATACATATCAGTAACCCTTTTAATAGATTTATTATGATTTCTATATTTACTATCTGGGTTATTAAGTGCAAAGGTAAAGATAGAATTAAAAATCACCTTAGGACTTTTAGTCATTTATAAAATTGTTTCTTATCCTTTTATTAAATTCATTTAAAGGTTTACTTTTTTTAGGATCTGAAACATTTTCAAAGTCCATATCTGAATATATTTGTTCTTCCAACAAATGAAGAACTTGTTGCTTTTTGATAATATATTCAATACTTTTTTCTAACTTATTAATTCTATCTAAAATCTCTGTACCATTTAAAGCAGAGATGCATAAACTACATACTGCTTTAGAAAAAGATAAACTATTTTTACAAGCATATTCTTTTATACGAGCATATTCTTCATTGGTAAAATAAATATGCTTATCTATTGTCATTAAAATCTATTTCCTTTAGTCTTTTTAGAACATAATCTAAAAGTTGCATTTTCATAGAATCATAGACAACTTCATTATTTTTAATATAAGTAATACTTTGGTAATACTCATCTTCTGGTAAGAAATATCTGATACCAAATTTTTTATAATTATCTACCCAGTCTTTAATTCTTCTTTGGGGTAATTTTTTATGAAGAATATTTATGTCAAAACCACCACGAGCAAAAATTTCCCTTGCAGATAGTTCTGGCATATCATATCTCAACATGATAGTCCATAATTTAAAAATTGGATCATATTCTATTTCTCTTTTATATTTTATATTTCTGACAAAAATACTTTGTTTTAATATTTTGATTTCATTATCAGTATATAATCGAACTTTCATTAATAGTTTAACTCCTGTTCATGATCATTAGCAAAGTATTTTATTTTGTTTATTAAATCATCATTAAATTCATCATCATCCAAAATATCAGCAGACATTTCCTTAATATCTTTCAAGTCCATTTCTATACCTAAACTTTTAGCAGTAGCATCGATTTTTTTATCCACTTCTGTAAGTAAATTTTCCCAATAAAAAATCATGTTTAAATCTACATTATTTTTTTCTTTCTCTACTTCTAAATCAAGTACACATTCACTTGCTTCTATATCTTCAATTATTTTATCTAAATTTTCCAAAATATATTTTTTAGTATCTTCATCAAAATCTTTTAAGTATGTATCAAGTGAAACAATGTAGTTAGCACCATTGCCATCTTCCATTTCCATTATTTGATCCATACCATAATTTATTATATCATTTGCAATTAATTTATTTATTGATAACTTCATTATCATAACCTCCTTTTAACATATCTATATAGCCCATTTCTAAAAGTTGTACCATCATTTTTGATATATGGATTCCATAGAATTGAGCCATTAATTTAATCCTATTAAATAAATCAATAGGTAACCAAAAATCAAATCTTCTCATTTGTCCTCCTTATCTTGATAGGATGATAAGCCCCTAAAACATGGCAGTATATAAAAAAGCAGGATAAGAAACTTACACACCACCACCAAATTTTTCCTTATTTCATAAGGGTTTAGTGTTGTGTAAGACTGATTTTGCACTTGCAAAATTCATCCTACTTTGTAGGTTGATATAAAGGTTAATACCTTTTTTATTCCTTATTTTTAGGGGCTTTTTTTATATGGCTTATCATCCTAAATTTTTATTTTTGTTAATTTTTATAGGATGGTGTCAAATTATTAAAATTATTATTTTCTAATAAAGATGGTGGGTTATATGTAGGTTTTGAATTATCTAATTCATAATTAAAATCTATTAAACTCATACCATCTACAACTTGACCATCCAATGAAACTTGATAGTGTAAATGATTACCAGTTGAATAACCAGTAGTACCTACACTAGCAATAACTTGTCCTTTTGAAACAGTATCACCAACTAAAACTTTAGAACTGTTTGGAAATAGATGCCCATAAAAAACAACATATTTTAAGTCATTTATTTCACATGAAATTTTTATATTATTACCACCTTGTTTATCACTTGTATCAATTTTATTTTGACTATATGGAAAAGAAACACTTTCAACTTTTCCATCACAAGTTGAATAAACTGGTGTCTGTTCAGAGTTAGCAATATCCCATGCTTTATGCACATTTGCTTCCCCATAAATAACTCTTTCTTCGAAAAAAAAACTAGTTATGGTAGAACTAGAAAATTCTATTGGTGGAGCAAAAGGTTTTGCTTGTTCTTCATTTATCTGCCCACTAGAAGATATATTTTCGTTTTTACAAACTTCCAAAATTTTATATTTTTGAATCGTACACACATCACTAATAGGAAGTAATTTTTTTGATTCCTTATCTAAATTATCAGTATATATTTCATCAAAAGTTAAAGAGTTATCAGCAAGATAAAAATATAAAATTCTTTCTAATGAAACATAACCATTTTTTGCTTTTATATTTTTATTAGCAACCTTAGTATATTGTTCTGCATATTGACTATTATTTTCAATATAACCATCTGTGATATTAGCACCAAAGAAGTCCATGATCATTAATACTGGAACTAAAATTATAATAGCAATTATAACTAAGAAGCCAGTAGAACCTAAAAGAATAGATAATATTTTCTTTTTCAAAGATTACATATCCATTTCATTTGAATTTTCTTTTGTTAATTCTTTATAATACTCATTTACTCTAATTAATAAATCACTAGCATTTTTTAAATAATTTAAAATATCATTATTAGTTAAATCACTATCTGTTGCATAATGTTCTATATCAGAGTTTAAATGATTTCTAATAGCATCAACTCCAGAAGTAGTATATAGACAATTTTTTATGGACTTAAAAGCATCTTCATCATTTGTATAATTATTTCTATATTCATAAGGATCTGATTCCTTTACATATTTAACTAGATCATCTGTTAATTCACTAACTTTATAATCCTTTTCATAAGAATTTAGATAAATATTATATTCTTTAAATATAGAACATAAAGTATCAAAAAATTTTTCTTCCTTTGTGTTGGCAAAATCATTTTCCAAAACAAAATGACGAAACATATCTGATAAATCACTCATAAAATCTATGCCTTTATCTTCATCATTTAATTTATTTTTCAAACTATCTAAATCTGGTATTTCATTATCATAAAAATACCATTTACAATATTTACGATAATCACATATAAAATTATATATAGAACTTGATAAGTTGTTAAATCTATCTTGAATATTCATCAATTTTCACCCATCATAGTTCTTTCTAATTCAGTAGCACGAATCCAAACTCTAAGTCTATTTTTATTATCTACATTTAAAAGAAATTCACCTCGTTTAGCAGATAGTAAAAATGCTTTTTGGGTGTCAGTTAGTGGGTTATTTTTAAATAACTCTAGGTAAGCAAGTAGATCATCTTCTTTTAACATACCTATCATAGTGTACTGGCAATTATTGAAAATTGCAGTAGCGTGTCTTAATACACTAGCATTACCAACAAAATCTTTTACACTTTGGGTACTCACAATTAAATTAGTAGAATACTTACGAACTCTACGAGCAAGTTGTCCAAAATTTTTTAATACTTCATTATTCTTTTCATCTATAAATAAATGGAATTCATCAACTATAATACTAATATGTTTTTTCTTATCAGATTTTTCATTTTGAATTTTATTAGCAACAATGCTATTATTCAAATATGTTAGTAGATTTAAAACTTGGGTATTAATCAGTCTTTGATTTCCACTATATAATAATTCTTGCAAATTAAAAGCAATGAGATCATTTGATAAGTCAATATTGGTATGACCATCGAATAGAAAGGAATCAGTTCCAGTTAAAAATCTTGAAACAAGTATTTCTAATTGATCGATTAATTTCTTTTTCTCATTACTTTGTAATTCTTTTTTATAAACTGGTAAATACTCATATAATTCACTAAAAATTGGGTAGTCAGTAGGTTTTAGACTTTGTAGTGTATTAATGGAAGTATTTTTAAATATACCTTTTGTATTATATAAAGATTCCACTACTGCTAGTAGCATAACTAATTCTTTTTCTGTTATGCTTTCAAAAGCAGTTTTGAAGAATGCCTCCAGAAAACCTAAATGTTTAGCCAAAGGACAATCTGTTTCTTTTGTTTCTTTATCTTCATCATCACTAGGAATATATCTAATCTGTAAAGGGTTAATAATACCACCCTTTTTAGAGTAGAGATCTATATATTCACCACCATTTGCTTCAACTAATTTTTTATATTCATTTTCAGCATCCCAGATAAAAATTTTAGTACCACGAGCAAACTCATTGATAATCATTTTTTTCATGGTAAAACTTTTACCACCACCAGTAGATGATACTATGGCTAGGTTATGGGAAGTTCTTTGATTATTTAAAGTAAATGGATCAAAGAATATAGGTAGTGAAGTATGTAAATCAACTCCTAACATATAACCTTTAGAATCGTTAAAATAAGTTTTTGTAAATGGAAAACCTGCACTTAATGTTAAAGTAGGTAAAAAGATAGAATAATCATTTAAAGAAGTGGAAGTAATATCAAAGTTTTGCCAACACTCCATTTGTCTTAATTTTGGAATATCAAGTTTTATCTGGTATCTATCCACAAGTCTTTTTAATTCTCTAAAAGTATTATCTCTTTCTTTTTTTGTACCAGTAATGATAAGAGTAAGAGATACTTCTTTTATCTTTTCATCACCATTTTTTATTTCTAACATTAATTGTTGAAAGTTTTCCTTTTGAGTATCAAGTTCAGTAGCATCACTTAATTTTCTAGTAGTGTTACGATCACTAAGTAAAAATTGATACTGTGAATTTACCCAACGAATTAACTCATCTTGACTAATAGCATCCTTAATACTTATACAAGCCATCACATCTGGAACATTAAAGACTTCTTCAAAAAATAATTCATCTACGAATGGTGGAATATTTTTTATTGTTACCATTTGAATATCTTTATCATCAAGTTTTAATGAATTAGCCTTTTCTTGTAAATTAAGGGGTGATATTAAAGATGGTAAATCACTCCATATAAGATCATCAAGTGATTTTTGATTCATATATAAATTAGTTAAAAACTTATATATTTCTAATCTATTATCTATCACTTCCATATTGATTCTAGGTGTTATATTAGAAATAATATCTTCTATTTCATCAAGTTGTTTTTCTAATATATTTAAGTCTTTAGCAATTACAACTAGATAGTATACACTAGATATAGTGTAGTGATTATCTTCTAGTTCTTCAATTAATCTTTTGCTTTCTTCAAGTAATTTATGTTTTTTTAAATCACTTTCAAAATATGAAATTAAATCTTCTAAATTAATTTTATTGTTATTAAGATTAATCTTTTGATCTAATTTATAACATTTTAACACAAGACCTTTTATCTGGTAAAGACTTTTTAAAGCATAGAAGAAATTTTGCTTTTCTGACTTACTAGTTAAAGACAAATCTATGGCTTTAACTTCAATTAAAGATGCTACTTCACCAGTTTTTAATTCTATTAAACCATCATCTGCAACAGACTTAACATTTGAAAATATTTGAGAATTTTTTATTCTACTTTTCATTCGTTTTTTTATTACAAATTTAGGTTGTTGTTTTTCAAGTTTTTTCTTTTCTTTATCTAAAACTTTATCTTTATTTGTTTTTTTCTCTTTAGGGAATAACCCGATATTATCACCATCACTTTCATTTTAAATATTTACTGAATTGTTTTATTTTGCTTTCTTTAACTTCTTCATTAAAGAAACAATAATTTTTATTTTTAAAAATATATTCTATTAGAAGAATCATAATTTTATATATACGATTCTTCTTTGATAGATTAATAGGAATAAGAAGAAATAAACAGATAGATAGGAAAACTAAAGCAACGATTTTTAAATTAGTAAAGGCAAACAATACTAAAAAAATCATAAGCATGGGAAGTCCTAAATATAAATCTGTCATTTCTATATATTTACCTAAAGTTTTTTTAATACTTTTAATTGTTATATACAAACTATCACATCCTTGTTCTATATCTGTTACGATACATATTTCTTTGTGGCATTATAGATCTTACTGCTTCACCCATATTTTCACGACCATGACTTCGTAAATTTTTACCAATATGTGATGGAGTGGCATTTTTAACTTTACCACCAAATTTTTCAATGGTATTTCCTATACCACTACCCAGTTTACTAGCAATAGGGTTACTAGCAGAAGAACTTTTATCTTTAAAGTTACTTCCAAATTTAGAAATAGCATTACCAACTTTATTAACGACTTTATTACCACCAAGTTTTCCAACTGCAGATGCTCCAACACCTAAGCCAAAAGCACCAGCACCAGATAAGGCATTTCCACCTATATGGGTAGCACTAGACATGGCATTTCCATAACTCATTAAACTCATAAGTTGTTCACGACCAGAATTAGCAGATACATTTGCACCTATAAATCTGTTGATTACTTGTGATCCAGTAAGTAGGAAAGTACCACAGCCAATAAACATTAATGATTTTAAAGCCATATCTTTAAAATTAGAATTAGCAAAGAAAGTGGTACTATTTATAGACTGCATAACTATTACAGTAATACCTATTATCATCATTACCACTGCACCTTGTAAAATCAAAGATACTAATTGTTCTATGACTGCAGATCTTCTTTGTTTATTACCTATTGAAGTGGCAAAAACAATGGGGCTTATGATAAACAAAAACAAAAATTCTATTTGTCTACGAGCCACCATCATGCCACTAAAAAATAAAGCATATAAAAAAAAGCCACCTACAATAATAGCCATTAACCAATTAATAGAATATTTATAATCTTTTTCATCTGGAAGTATCCACTTTTTAGAAGTAACATATTTATCATTAAACATTCTCTTTTTAGTAAAATTATCATTTTTTAGATTATCAATTATATTTTCATTTTTAAATTCATCACTATTTTTATAGCCATCAGAATGGGTAATATACATACCAAGCATGGAATCAGAAATGGTTATACCATTATTAGTAAATACAGATGAAGTATAACCACTAAGTTTCATGGAAAAGGAGTTGGCTTGTGAAAACAAGAAAACACTCATAAGCACAAGCACACTACATTTTACAATTTCCATAACAATTTGATTAGTAGATAAACCATCATCTGGCTCTAGTATTTTCATAACAAACTTCCATACTATAAATAAAGCAAGTAAGGTTATAGCAATAGCAATTATTCCAGAATGGAAATTAGAAAATATGGAATTATTAGAAACACTATCAACTATATCATACAAATTAATTTCTCTAATTATATTGAATAAAGTATCAATTAAATTATATATAAAATCAATGACTGCCCAACCTAATCTTCTAAGTAAATCTAAGGCACTTAACATATATCAAAGTCCTTATCTTTTTCTTTTGAAAAATAGGAAATAGAATTATCTATTAAATCACTAATACTATTATAATTTAATAAAGATACAGTATGTTCACCAGTAAGTAAATATAAATCATCTGACTTATGATTATCTAAATAATCTTCACCAAAAATTTCAGTTGCTAAAGCAATACTAGGAATGGGTATAGTATTTCTAAAATCTTTATCACCGATATTATCTGCATAAGCATATATAGTATCAAGCATTTCATGATAATAATTATATATATTATCTTGATTCTCTTGTTTACTACTATATTTTTCTCTTATGCTATTCAAATCACATTTTAATTCTAACATAATTATCACCTAAAATAAACTGATAATTAAATTTACTAAAGAAATTGCTAATATAATACCAACGATACCAAACATAGTTTGTATAATTCTTTGTTTTACTTGTTGTTTTTTATCTACATCTGCTACTGCATACATAACAAAACCTATAACTAGGGAAACACCTGCAAGTGCTATACCAACTCGTAAGCACCAGTCAGTAACAGTTTTGATGGCTTTTAATATTGAATCAATATTATAATTACCACCATCTAATTTTGTAATTGCTAATAAATTCATAGAGTTCCCTAACTTAGAAAGGGAATTACCTACGAATTTAAGCAATAAACATTCTCCTTAAATAAATAATAGTTTTCAATATATCAATCCTCCTTTTAAAATATGAAAAAGCAAAGAGTTGTGATATAATGACAACAGAGTTATTTAGTCGTGGGGATTATTTAACTCTTTTTTCTTTGCTTTTAATTTCATAAACTATATATCCACTTGATCTGATTTTTCTTTTTCTTTTGAACTTGATAAGAATGTTACCTTTTCAGCAACTAATTCCATTTCAGAATGCTTACCATTTTCAGTTTCGATTTCTCTTGTTTGAACACGACCTTTAATACCTACCAAATCACCTTTTTGGCAATAGTTGGCAGTATTTTCAGCAATATTTTTCCATAAAGAACATTTAATAAAATCTGTTTCATAAACACCATCAGCATTTTTATAACTTCTAGGAACAGCCAAAGTAATATTAGATACTTTTGTTCCATTTTCTAGTTCTTTAAGTTCTGGATCTTTTGTTAATCTTCCTACTATAATCATTTGATTCATCATTTAATCACCTCCTTACATAGACAAGCCATTATAACTTTTATCTTTCATTTTATTTATTTTTTCAATAGATATTTTTCCAAAATAATTAGTATATTTGTCTATTTGTTTTTTTGTTAAAGAACGATCTTCACCAAGTTCAGCATCATCACCAACAATAAAAAAATTCCCAGAAATAACACTATGTCCTATATCCCTATTGATAGGCAAATTTAACTTATTGCTATTTTCATTATAGACAATGGCAACATCATTACAATTTTCTAAATATGTATATTGAATATCACCACCAACAAGTTTTTCCTTTTCTTCTAGGGTATTTCTAATAGTTTTTTTAACTGGTAATTTATTGGGCTTAACTAAAAGAATATCCAAATTTCTTTGCAAGTTTTCATCACTTCCTTTTGAAAATAAATTTTCTAACATTTCAAAACTTTTATCAAAAATAAATCTATCATTAGTTAAATCAAAAACATTAAGATTTTTCTTATAACACAGATGCTTTAAATTTAACAACTCGAAAGTATCTCTGGTAAGTCTTGAAACACTTGAAGCCAAGATATTATTGTTTTTATTCTCATTAATTAATTTTTTTAGATTAATTTTATTATCAAGTCTATTGCTACCACCAATATCCATATAGACTTTGGAAATTGGAAGATTTTTATTTTTACAAATTCCATTTACTATACTTAATTGTTGGGTTGCAAGTTCTTTATCTTTCCCATAAATATAAATTATAGACTGACCATCAAGTAAATCAGTATAATTAGAAAATCTTAAATCTGGCATTAGTTTATTGGTAGGCACTAAGCAGATCTGCCATTTCTTTTTGTTCTTCTTCTGATAGTGGCTCTGATTCACACCTTACACCATGCCAAATCATAACACCATCAGTATCATAATCTATCATGGGTATATCATTATTTTCTAATTTATAGTTTTTATCTAATAATTTAATTTCTTTAGGAAATATGTAATAAATATTTTGATTATCTTTTAAATAAGAATTTAAGTAACCATCAATATAAATATTATTTGATACTTTTATCATATCTTGATATTTATTTAATAATTCTTCATTTAATTTAACTTTATAAAAACTAGAAGAATAAGAATTGTTATCTAATTTATCATTTTGTACTATATCAAAAAACATAAATTTTTTACCCTTTATGTCTTGTCTTTTATACGATAAACTAGTTATCTTACCAATTAGTTCGATTTTATTTTTGTTAATTTTAACACCTCCTAGTTTAGTAACTAGTTATATATTTAAACTAGTTAAAATTTATTATATTTTTTCTTTATATTTTATTTATTATATTTAATAGTAATAAGCATCCATAGGTAATAGTCATTAAAGACTATATAAGTAGAAAATTTAAACTAAATATATTCTTCTATTATGTTCTTCTGTATAGGAAATCTTAATTAAATTTTCATCCTTTAATTCTTTAATAAGTCTAGTAACAGTTCTAGGAGTTAAACCTAAATTGTTAGCAAGAAACTTATTAGATGCATAACAATAGCCATTTTGATGACAGAGTAAAAGAATATCCCCATACAAGAGTTTAGCATTACTACAAATATACTTATTATTTTTTACTAAATTAGGTATTTTACAATATTCGTTATTCAAGAGTATTGCTCCTTATTTGTTAAATAACCAACATATACAACTTGAGTATCTTTGGTATTTTTCTTACAAGTGATTAAAGTTAAAGCAGTTTTTTTAGGATCTCTAAAAATTTCTACCTTACCATCTTTTGGGGTATCATAAATATTATCTAAAGTATATTCATACTTATAACCTTGATAATAAATATACACCATATCATTAATATTTAATTTATGTAAATTTTTAAAGAACGATATATAACTTGCCCCATTATGACTTGCAAGTATCAAGTTACCATTTATAACATCTGGCATAGTGGAATGCTCTATAATCTGAATATTATAATTAACATTATTATAACGACTATCTGGACTTACTAAACCTCGTTTTAAAGAGATAGATGGTATTTCCAAAACACCTATATAATTGTAATCAACCTTGTTAGAAGTGGTAGTTTTTTTAGGACTATTTTCTTCTGTATTTTCTACATTATTATCAACTATTTTTTCCTTAAAAAAAGTTTCAATTTTTGCATTGTCTTTATCTTCTAATAATTTAGTGTTAGCATGATGATAAATAAACATAAAAAGACCACACATAAATAAAAATAGTCCTATATATTTTAAAATGGCAAACTTTTTATTTTCTTTTCTTTTTAAGTAAGCCATAACCAATTAACCCTACACCAGACACTATTAAAACTAAACTACCAATAACTTCATAATTAACATTACTTAAACCAGTATTAGGAACTTCAACTATTTTTTCATTTGTCATATCTGCTTTAATAATCTCACCATTTTTAGTAATTTCAAATTCCATTGGCTCAGTATTTAAAATGTAATTTTCTGGTGCTTCACTTTCATATAATACGAATTTTGAAACGAACAAATCTGTAATCGTAATTTTTCCAAATTCATTGGTATAACCCTCAAAGATTTTCTTTTGTTCTTCACCATCATTATTTGTAAAAATAGTAATCTTCGTATTAGGTAGTGGCTCACCAGTTACTAAGTCAGTTTTGGTAAATTCTAAAGTTGATTTAGCAAGATAATTTTTATATGTAAAACTTAAATCAATGATAGGTGTATATTGATCTTTATATTTTAACTCAAATTCATGCTTAGAAGTATCTAGTATATGAGAGTCAACTGTTGACTTTTCTAAGAAAAAATATTTTCCCAAAAATAAATCAGATACCTTAAAAAAACCATCCTTAGTTTCATAAGTACCAACTAAAGAACCTTTTTTATAAACTAAAGTTCCATCACCAGAAATTATATCTTCATTGGCATATAGTTCATAGACAACACCATCAAGTTTTATTTCTTCATAATGATATGAATCGTTTTCAATAACAAGTTCTTCACCAACTTTATTAATGGTAACTTCACCCTTAACTTGAGTATTGGCAAATCTAACTTCTAAAAGAGTTCCATATTGTTCATCTTCTATAAAGTTACTATTTTCTCCTATTTCAAAAATCAAAGGCTCATTATTCCATAGATAACCATCTATTGTTTGATTTTCTACTTCTTCTAATTGGTAACGACCACTAGATAAAGCATATGGAGTAATAATTACACCATTTTTATCCATTTCAAAAACATCTATTGTTTGAGCAGTTGGATATGTAATAGTTTGTTTTACATATTCATTAGTATCCAAATTCTTAATTTTAAATTTTAATCCCTCACGAATAATTACTTTTTGTGAATCTTTATCAATTTTTAAAACTTTTAATTTTGCAGTTATAGGTGCATTTGATAATAATTGATAATATGGACTTTCTGTATTTTCATCTATTGTTATTTCAAAATCATCTACCTTTTCATGATTTAAACTTGTATTTTTTTGATGAACTCTCCATTTTCCATATGGAAGTGTAACTTTTAATTTTCCTTTTTCATTTGTTTTTCCAGTTGTATAAAGTTCTCCACTTGAAATTAAATAAAATTCAAATTCAATATTTGGCTCTCCTGTTAAAATACCAGTTTGACTATTTGCAAAAACTTTATATAATTCAACATCTACTTCAATAACATCTTCAAAAACTTTCAATGTTGGATATAGATTATCTTTTGTAAGTTCAAACCAGTGCATAGAATCATCAATTTTATATCCTTTTCCACTAATTTCTTCTCTTAAATAAAAACGACCTAAACTTGGTAAGTAGTCGCTTGTACCTTTGTTATCATTTCCTATTGTTACTTGACCAACTCTAACATCTTGTTCATTATATACTCCATAAACTGCACCTATCAATTTTGCATCACCTAAAGGTTTATAACTTAAAGTTTTGCTATCTAACTTTTCTGCAGTAATTTTACCACCTAAAATATTAATATTAATTTTTGTATCTATTGGATCATAACTACCTACTTGAACAACATTTTGAGTGTTTGGTTTTACATATACGATTGTAGGATGAGAATACTTAACATCCCTTTTAGTTAAGGAAATTTCAGTATTTCCAACTGCATTAGCAGTTAAATATAAATCATTTCCATTTTTGCTTGATGAAATGAAAGAATTTGATGTTACCTCATATTTTGACAATACACTACTTTTATCTGTCAATTTTAAGGTTTGCCCAATAATTGTTTCAAAGTTAGTAGTTCCAAAATCTGGTGTAGCATAATGTTTACTTAATAATGCCTCCATTTCTGCCATTTCACTTGTATACTTAGTAATTCTATTTCCATTTAAGGAATCAGTAAAGTAAATATCGTATCCACTAGGAACAGTTTGCCAAATCATAAATTGAGTTACTGAATACCATTTTAGGTCAGTATGATTTACTTCAGAATCACTATATCCATAACCATAATATGCTAATAGTTGTATTCTTCTCCATTGTGATTGTGTTATATTTGCTACATATGCTTGGTCATAATCTTGACCATTATAAATCTGATTATTATCAAGTGGAGTACCTGGTTCAATGCAATATACAAATTGATTATCACTTTTCCTTACAATCATCGTTAATTGTTGATATTTAGTATTTCCATCTTTTGTTTTATTTACCCATGTTCCTGGAATCCACATATATTTATCATTAAATGTTTCTTGATAGGTCTGTGCTTCTACATTGATACTTGGACATAGCATTAATAGTCCAAATATGGCTAGCAAAAATTTTAATTTTTTCTTCATATATCTTTTCCTCCTTTACTTTATTACAAAAAAAAATTACCATTTAAGGTAATTGTATTGTATGAAAATCATACTCTGTACCAGTATTTCTTTCATATATTGTAAGCATATAATAGGTTGTTCCACAATCATCTTGGTAATTATCACAAAAATATCCATATCCCACTTCTTTATATTTATCTCCCATTTGAGTACATGATTCGAAAGATGAAAAGTCTGCTCTTACAAAGTTCATATCAAACTTTTTAGGAGTACAACTAGGTACTACTGGTTGTGGGCTTTCTTGTTTTGGAGATTCTTGTATCAGATTTTCATTTTTTTGGATATTTTCATTTTGATTATTTGATTTTATATTACTTGTTGTAGTAGAAGATGAAGTAGTAGATTTTTTAGGAACATCACTTTCTACCTTATTATCTGCTTTATTTTCTTGTTCTGTTACTTTTTCTTCCTTAGATTTTTCAATTTCGTTTTGATTAGATTTATCAGTTATAATATCACTTTTTTCTTCATTATCATTTTTCTTGCTAGATTTTTCTTCAATATTTGAAAGACTATCTTGTTTTATATCTTCCTTATGAAAACATTTTATTCCAATTACTGATAACAAGGAAAAAGCAAAGATACTAACTAATATAATTACAACTTTTTTTCTCATAGTTCATCACCTTACTTAAATGCTACCTCCTTTAGTAAAGTTTGTCAAATCATCAGAACTTTTTATTTACAATCATAAGCACCACCTCCTTTAATGGCATAAAAAAAGATGAAATTAATCATCTGTTTCACAATATTGTTGTAAGTCTGTCCACATTTTAACTAAACAACTTTTTTTGATTTTTTGTAGGTAAGTTTTAGAAATACCAAGTATTTCTGAAATACTTTCTTCTGATTTATGAGTAAGAAAAGTATTTATAAGATATATAACTTCACTATTTGATAATTTATAACTAACCTTAATAATAGAATTATAAATATCAGTCATTAATAACTGTTTATCAACTTTTCTTTCAATGGCTTTTTCCACTTGACTTACATTATTTCTTTGATGAAAACTCTCATCTCTTTCATAAGTAGGTGTTACCTTAATAGATTCACCAATAGGAAATTCATATAAATATCTAGCAGACTTAAACTTATTAATCAATTCTACAAGTTTATTTTTAATATCTGTAATATCATATTGATTGCATATTTTTTCATCTATAAGTTCGTTATATTCTTCGTTTGTTGCAGATGCACTTTTAATATAATCACTTATATTGATTAACTCATTTAGAGTAACAATTCCATCCATTAAGGTAACCTCCTTTCAAACAAAAAGAGATTTTAAGGGCATAAAATACCACTAAAAAATCTCTTGATTCTTATTTAACAATTCATAGTTTGGAACTAATTTATTCCATAAGTTTTTTATAACCATAGAAACCACCCCAGAAATTGCTTTATATTTTAGTATCAAAAGCAAAGAAAGTCAATGCTTTTTAGTGAAGAATGGTAAAAATTGTTAAATAAATCAAAACAAGTTATCTCTTTGCAGAAATAACTCATTTTACTACATTATACACCCTTGACAGTTTCAAACAATAAACTAAATTAACTTTTTTTCGTATTTGAAAAGTAAACTAAATTGATTTTAAATAGTAAACTAAATCGTATTCAAATCGTACGCAAAAAGTAAACTAAATCGTATTTGAATAGTAAACTAGTTTGTTTTTTCAATTAGTCGTTCAAGATAAGAAATCCCTTTATTTTCAAGCAAATACTCTAATATTTTATAATATAAAATGGCAAAGTATTTATTTTTGAAAGTCTTATCTAAAAGACTTCCTGCAACATCTCTGGTATCATCAAAAGAGATAAATACTTCATAAATATTTTTTTCTGGAATAAATTTTAAAAAGTTATAAAAAGTATATAAATCTTTATAATGAATATTTCCTTTTATATCTATCTTTTCTAAATTTTTGTCTACTGGGTTAGAATATCTTTTTAATTTTTTAGCAATAAATCTATATGTATAATCGTTACGAACTTCTATTTTTTCTACTTTATTTTTATGGTAATAGTGATTATGAATACCTTTAGCACATGAATAAAGTATTTCTATTGCTAGGGCTTGATCTCGAATATCACCTTTACAGTCTTTATTATTTAAAAAGTTAGTTAAAAATATTTCTCTTGATAATTCATTATACCCTTGAAATTCTTTTTTCTCTTTTGTAGAGTACATATCACCAAGATGCATTTCTTTAAATGGCTCTTTATCTATAAGTGGGTTATTAAAGAAATATATATCAAAATGTTCTAAGCCACCAATTTGTTCTTCATCATCAGTACGATCACATATTTCTTTTGACTGATAACTATGTACTTGAATATTTAAAAGATGACCTATTTCTATGTTAATTCTTTCATGTCTTATGCGACCATTTGATTTATAAAAATCTTTTGATTCGATCCAAGATCTTCTGGAAACTCCATTATGTAGTAAATTAAGGTTAGCAGTAGTAATGGTAAAACCATTTTTATTATAAAAAGTTAAAAGTCCATGATAATCTTTTTCTCCAAATTTATCAAAGGTAGGTTTACTATTTATTTCATAATAATTAGGTATTTCTTGATTTTTAAAAAGTCTTTTATAATCTTCAATATTTAAAATATTTATTTCATCATTAGGGGTAAATACTTTTGAAAAGACTTCACCACTAACAATACTTTTATTGCCACCTAAGGAATCGTTAATCTTAATAAAATCACTAAGTAAATCTATAAAGTGATAACCAGAGTGAAAAAGTTTGCCATACCCATAACAGTAAGGATGATTTTCTTTTAACAGATCGTGGGGCATTTCCCAAGCACCATCACTATGGAATATATCAATATTAGTGATAGGCATTTGGTATTGATCTACGGTATTTGTTAAAACTTCCTTTATTTTTTCATATCCTTTATGATATTGTCTTTGACACATAACCTTACAAGCCCCTTTAGAATGTTTGGCTAATTCTAAAATATCATAATATTGTTTTCGTACTTTTTCTATTGATTTTAAAGATGTCATATTTTTAGTAACAGTAATAGGTTTATCAGTTAATACATTTATATTGTTTTTTAAGGCAAATTCTAAATACATAAAATGACCTTTTGGCTCGGTTGAAATAATTAAATGGGTAATTTCTAAAGTATTACAGACTGCTAAAAGATTAGAATATATCTCATTAGGTAAGTAATCATCATCTTTATGTAAATCATCTATGGTAAATATTCTTGTATTTTTAAAACCATTTTCTTGTAAATAATTTTTAATTGTTTCTTTTTGAGAATTAAGATCAATCACTAGGGCTAGATTTACTTTGTGTTTTTTAAAGTAAGGTAAGTAAATTCTTTTTGAATGGGGTCCTATACCAACTAAGGCAACATTTTTCATAGAATTTTCCTCCTTTTGTGATGGCTATTATATAGTAATTAGTCCCAACTTGAAAGAGAAAAAAGTTAATTTGCTAAGCAAAAAAAATAAGTGCTTTGCAAAAATGCAGAGCAACTAATTTATTTCATATAATTTTCTTTATAATATTTTAAAATTTCATAATCTCTACGAACGATAAATTTTGTATGGTAAACACTTTTATCACTATCATACATGGATGGCTTTAATTTATCTTCACAGTCTTTTATTAAATTCATAGCAGTTTCAATATCAAGCCATAATAGTTGTGATTCTTCGTTAATTTCTTGTTCTGTAAAATGAGTTTGCCCTAAATCTGTTACATCAGCAACATAAATATAAGAAATCTGTTTAAAATTATCTTGTGATTTAATTTCTTCAATAGTACCTAAGCATTCTCTTATTTTGATCTTACAACCAGTTTCTTCATAGACTTCCCTTTGAAAAGCAATAAGTGGATCTTCATCATTTTCAATACCACCACCAATTAACTTAAATTCATTTTTTAATTGTTTATTTAATATAGCAATTTTATTATCTTTAAAAATGATTCCACGAGATGCATATCTTAATCTAGGGTTTTCTATGGAAATAGGATCAATATTAAAATCTTTATCTGTTATAACTTTTATACAAACCATATACTGCCTCCATATAAACTATTTTACCATAAATAAAAGACTGACAAAACTATCAATCTTCTAAAACTGTTGTTACAAAATCACGAGCAACATGATTAATTGTTCTTTTTGGGTATATAATACCAATAGGGTTTTTTGGCATTTCTTCCTTTAATTCTATTTTGGCTAAATTATATTCTTCTAACTCATCTTCTATAAAATAACCAATAAAATTATTTGCTTTAATATAATCAGCCATTAGTTTACTATCTGGCATTAAATGTTGGGGTTTAATTTCTATATTTTTACTTTGTAATATTTCATCCAACATTTGCCTTCTACGAGAACTACCAGAAATAACTAAAGTATAACTAGATAGATCTTTTAATGTGTGAATTTTATCTTTAATTTTTTCATAATAATTTTTAGAACAAGCAAAGCAAGTATTATATTGTGATATAGGTTGAATTTCTAAATCAAATTTTTCACTATAATTTATATGGGGTAAATAATCTATCAAAATATCTATTTTATGATTCATTAAATAGTCATTAAGGTTAGTAGCACTATCAGTAAAAATATGAATTTTAACATTAGGGTATTTTTCTGTAAATTTAGTTAAATATTTTTCTAGTACAAAATCAGCAATATTTCTTGTTGTACCAATAGTTAAGGTAACTTCCAAATTATCAGATAAATCATCTGCAGTAAAAATATCTATTTTACTAAAAAGTTCATCTAGTTTTTTATATAGTCTTTCACCATCAAGTGTTAATTCAAAACCCTTATTGGTAGTTTTTGTTAATTTTAAATTTAATATTTCTTCTAATTTTGCAACACTTCTACTTAGACTAGAAGAAGATATATTGTGTTTTCTACTTGCCTCTGAAAAACTACTTTCTTTAGCAGATAAATAGAAATCACTATAATACATAAAATTACTTCTTAAATCATACATTTCAAACACAAATACCACCCCAAGAAATTGCTTTATATACTACAACAAAAAAAGGAAAAAGTCAATTCCCTTAGTCAAATTTTCCATCTTCTTCATTTCTCTTTTTTATGCTTAGTATAAATAACTCTTTCATAAAAAGAATCATTTATATCATAGCCTTTAAAGTCATTTTCTTGTTCTCCCATTAATTCATCTCTTAAATCATTTATTAGATCAACTATTTTATTACCTAATTCTTTAGGGTACATAGAAAAGAAATTTTGATATAAAGAATTTAAAGTATGATATGTAACTAAAACTGATTCATTAACTTTATATTCCTTTGTTATAGTGTCTGCAATATTATCCATGAAGACCTCCTTAAAATATTCTCATAAAATTATTAAAACTATTAAATAATTTATTCATAGTTTTGTACTTATTTAATTGATTAATAATTACACCAAAGATTATTAAATCAAATACCGTAAATACTACCATAACATTATTTACGAATCCTAAACTAGTTACTGTTAAAGCCATGTCATAAGGTATCCCCATATTATCTGCCCAAGATATTCCTAAAGAATGATTATAAGCAATTAAACAATATAAAAGTGCTCCACCTATAAATATAATAATAGTTTTTATAATAGTAGTACATACTATATATAAATAATCATAAATATCTAGCATTTTATCACCTCATCTTCCTATAAAGTCTTGTACAACTATTAAATCATACACTATTTTTTGCATAAAGTAAACGACTTCCATTAACATTTGTGCAAAAGACATTCATTTAACACTTGTATAAAATAAATGCAGAGTTGGAGGTAAGAGAATCTATGAATATGAACAGTAAAAAAATACTTTCTATGAATTTAAAATATTATAGAGAACAATACAACTTATCTCAAGAAAAATTTGCTGAAAAGGTGGGTAGTAATTTAGTCTATATTAATCAACTTGAAAATTGTAGAAGAAAGCCAACTACTGATATGTTAGACAAAATTGCTGATGGGATGAATAAAAACATTGATCCCAAATTAAAAATGACTAGTTCTAAACTATTAGAGTATAATCCTAGTCATAAAACAAATTTTACTAGAGTAGATGAGAAGAAAAAATAACCTAAACTTTGACTAGGTTATTTTATTTTATCCACATTCCATTAACATTTGTGCAAAAGACTTTACTTTAACACTTATATAAAATAAATAAGGAAATGGGGAGATAGGAATGATATTTATGTCTAGTAAAAAAATACTTTCTATGAACTTAAAATATTACAGATCTCAATACAACTTATCTCAAGAAAAATTTGCTGAAAAAGTGGGTAGTAATTTAGTCTATATTAATCAACTTGAAAATTGTAGAAGAAAACCAACTACTGATATGTTAGACAAAATTGCTGATGGGATGAATAAAAACATTGATCCTAAATTAAAAATGACTAGTTCTAAATTATTAGAGTATAATCCTAGCCATAAAACAAATTTTACTAGAGTAGATGAGAAGAAAAAATAACCTAAATTTTGACTAGGTTATTTTTTTTGATCCCTTTTATCTCTTCGACATATTATAATTTATTATTTAAATCTAAAACCTAAATGTCCATTTTTGCTAAGATAGTTAGGAAGATTATAGTTAGCATTATCTAAAGAAAAACTAACTTTATCTTCTTTGCAATAAATTGTATAATCTTCTCCATCTGGGAATCTATAAATTACTTCTATTCTCTTTATATTTTTATAACAAACATTTAGATCTATATTATCTTTCAAGTAAAACATATTTTCTTCTTGTTCTTGTAGCAAATTTATAATTTTTTCTTTGTTGGAATTATTTATATTCAAATAGGTGTAATCTTGAACTTTTCCTAAAAACAATAATATACCCAAAATTATAAGTAATAATAACATAAAAGTTAGTATTACTAGCATTATTAAAAATATCTTTAATATCTTTTTTTTCATAATAAATTCCTTAATAATATATACAATTTTTATCTTTAAATGAGCATTTTACATTAGGGTTATCTTTAACTGTATTATCTACTTTAAATGGAGATGATAAGTAGATGTTTTCATCATCAACTTTATCTATACCAATATGTAATTGACTAATGTTAGGTGTATTTTTGAAATTAAAACTTATAGTTTCTTTTTCAACACTAAAATCATTTATTAAATACTTATCTATAATTCCCTCTTTACCAATGCAATGTATATAAATTACATTATCTTTTACATATAAATTAGATCCATTATCAACTGTATCACATTTTTTTATATTCTCTAAAACATAATAGGTGTCATTATTTTTTAATAATATATTAAGATGACTCCAAGAACTTGAATCATCGTAATATCTTGAAATAACATAATTTTTGTTATCATATTCTAAATTTTTTATGGTTGTTTCATTAGCAACAAATATATATTTTTCTAAACTAGATAACGAATTTTTATAATCTAAAGATTTAATAAATTGATACATTATAAAACTAAATAATGGAATCAATATTGTTCCTGAAATTATTAAAATCCTTTTTTTCATAATTCATCCTCACTTTTAAACTTACTATTTTTCTGTTAGATATATTATAACATTTTTTAACTTTTATTTATATAGTAGTTAATGAAAAAAAGAATTATTTTTCAAATTCTATTTTTTCAAAATCTGTTACTGTTTTACCATTTATTTTTAATAGCATAATTGCATTATCAATAATTTCTTGCTTTTCTTTTTCACTATAATTAATCTTTTTTGGTAATATTTTAAAGACATCTTCACCAGTTGTACCATTATATTCATGATTAGAAAATTCATAATTTAAAAGCAACAACTTTGATAATAATATAGTATGGAAATATTTTATAGTATTTCTCTCTTTTTCCTTATAATCTCTATCAAATGTATTCATGTAATGACCTCCAGTTGCTTGAATAGTAACTCCCTTACTAACGATTGTCAAATCATTACACGATTTTATCTATTAATTTATTTTTATCATATTTATAAATAATTACTTTAAACCCAGATATAAATAAATCCCAATTACTAGAAACTTGATCGTAACCATAATAGCATTCACTTAACCCATTATGATATTCTAATTTTATTATCCAATTATAACTAAATGAATCACTATAATTATATTCTTTGTTCCAAAAATTCATTTTTGATTCTTTTATACCTTTTAGTATATTAAATCTTTCTGTTTCATTTAATAGAATATCTTTATCTACACTAATATAGTTTTGTTTATATGAATATTTTGCACTATTATTATTTGAAAAATCAAAATCATATCTGAATATCTGTTTTTCTAGTGAATAAATAAATGTAACTTTATCTATATCAATGACTGCCATTTTACCAATAGAGTGAAAATATTTATCACAATTAGGACAATATTTATTATATAAAGATGCAGTTATCTTTTCACCATCAAAATCATATTTTTCAAATCTAGGTTTTTCATTTCTATATATTGTACCATCTTTTATTAAATTACTAATATCATCATTATTTCTTTTTTTATAGCCCCTATAACAATAAACTACTTTTAAAGTATCTTTATTATTACAGAAAGGACAAGTAAGTGTTTTTCCCATAATAACTCCTATTCCTATAAGTTTAGTCCTAAAAATGCCTTAAACACCAATTTTTCGCACCATGACTATAATTGGCGTAATAATGGGAGAATTTTTAGTATCAAAAGAAGGTATTGGATATTTAATTATGTATGGTTCACAAGTCTTTAATTTGAATTTGGTTATAAGTGGAACAATAATTTTATGTATAGTAGCAGCTTTTATGTATTATGTAATTTTATTCATTGAAAAAAAACTAATAAAAAATTAATTTCTATCAGACTGTTGACAAATATGTTCAACAGTTTTTTATGTTTCAGGCATGGCATATAGCTAGGGTAAATGGCACACACTAAAATATATTACCAAACATAGAAGCAGTGAAGATATAGATGAATTTGGATTTCTAAAAAAATATAAGGGGATAATTGTTCATGATCATTATAAAATGTATTACAATTATGCTTCAGATAATGCAGAATATGATAGTTTCAAAAAACGTTATTTAGCAATATTAGATGAAGTGAAAGAAGAACAAAAAAGAGATTTACCTACAAATTCTTATAGAAAAGAAGAGATAAATTTAATTAATAGATTAATAAAGTATTGTAGAAATCATTTATTATTTTTAAAAAAGTTTTTTGTTCCTTTTTCGAATAATAGAGCTGAAGCTGATTTAAGAAGCATAAAAATTAAACAAAAAGTAGGAAAATTTAGAAGTTTAGAAGGAGCCACTATTTATGCAGTAACAAAAAGTTGTATATCTACCTATAAAAAAAATGATGTAAATTTATATGATGCATTATTAAAACTTTTAAATGATGAACCTATATTAATAAAAAACAGATAGAATATGACGGAATCTACCTGCTTTTTCTGTTTCTTAGTCTGAACTGTACAATTAATAAGAAACTAATTCCTATTTAAGTTTTAATTAGTAAATAATTATGTTAAAATATAAATGGTAGCTTTATAAAAAGGAAGGATAAAATCAAGTGAATGTAAAATTAGTAAAAGTTGATAGAAAGATATATAAAAAAGAATTATTTTTTAAATATTATTGATGACGAAACAAAACATTCTCATGAAATTTTATTCATCGTTGTAAATTATATAGTTTATCCTCAATATAGAAGAAAAAGAATTGCAACAGATACATTAAAACTATAATTATTACAAATAGAATAGCCAATTTTAGAAATAGAGTATAATAATGTTCCTTCAAAGGCAGTTGGTCTAAAAGTTGATTATACATTTGTTAGAACATAGCAGACATTTGAAATATATGAATATACAAATAAAATGATAAAAGAAAATAGTACATATTATATAGTTTTTGATATAATATCATTATGAGAAATATATTATAGAGGTGGTTAAGTGAACTTAGAAGGATTAAACAAAAATCAATTAGAGGCAATTAAAACAACAGAAGGCCCCCTTTTAGTTATGGCAGGAGCAGGAAGTGGAAAAACAAAAGTTTTAACTACTAGAATAGCTTACTTGATATCAGAAATAGGTGTAGATCCAGAATCTATTCTAGCAATTACTTTTACAAATAAAGCAGCAAAGGAAATGAAAGATAGAGTTATAAATATATTAGGTTTAACAGCATATAAAATACAAATATCAACTTTTCATTCCTTTGGTTTAAAAGTTATAAAAGATCATTATGATAAATTGGGTTATAGTAAAAACTTCACAATAATAGATTCAGATGATGTAACAACCTTAATAAAAAAAATATTAAAAGAGTTAAATTACGATCCTAAAATATATAATCCAAAAGGAATTAAAAGTAGAATAAGTGGAGCTAAAAATGAACTATTAAATCCAGATGAATATTCTAAATATGCAAATAGTGAATATGAACAAATAGTACTAAAAGTATATCAAAGATATCAACAAAAATTAAAAACTAATAATTCTTTAGATTTTGATGATTTGCTTATGGAACCAATAATTCTTTTTAAAAAATATTCTGAAATATTAAAAGAATATCAAGAAAAATTTAAGTATATATTAATAGATGAATATCAAGACACTAATGAAGCACAATATATTTTAACAAAATTAGTATCTGCTAAATATGAAAATATTTGTGTTGTAGGTGATTCGGATCAATCTATTTATGCATTTAGAGGGTCTAATTATAAAAATATTTTAAACTTTGAAAAAGATTATAAAAATTCTAAAGTAATAATGTTAGAAGAAAATTATCGTTCAACTAAAAACATTTTAAATGTTGCTAATGACATAATAAAAAACAATAAACAGAGAAAAGATAAAAATCTTTGGACAAAAAATGAAATAGGATTAAAAGTTACTTATCATAGATGCAGTAATGAAAAAGATGAAGCATTTTATGTCAAAAGTGAAATAGATAAAATAAAAGATAATGAAAATTTAAGTGAAATAGCTGTTCTATATAGAACTAATGCTCAATCTAGAAATATGGAGGAAGCTCTCCTTAGAGATAATATTCCATATAAGGTAGTTGGAAGTTTTTATTTTTATAAAAGAAAAGAAATAAAAGATTTAATTTCATATTTAACCTTATTATATAATCCAAATGATGATATAAGTTTAACTAGAATTATAAATGTTCCAAAAAGAGGAATAGGAAATAAAACAATAGAAAATCTTACAGAAAGAGCAAAATTAGAAAATAAAAGTATTTTTCAAGTTATAAATAGTGGTAAAGAATTAGAATTTAAAAAATTAATTCAAGAAATTAATGAGAAAAGGGAAAATTTATCCCTAACTGAATTAGTAGATTTAGTCTTAAATAAAACAGGAATGAAACAAGAATTTATAAATGAAAATACTTTAGAAGCTGAAGTTAGATTAGAAAACTTAGAAGAATTTAAGTCAATTACTCGTAATTTTGAAGAAAAAAATGGTATAATATCTTTAGAGGATTTTTTAATGGAAATATCCTTAGTATCCGATATTGAGGAACATAAGAATAATAATAACGTAGTAACATTAATGACAGTTCATTCAGCTAAAGGATTAGAATTTAATAATGTATTTATTATTGGTCTTGAAGAAGGTATATTTCCCCATATGAATAGTCTAGAAGATAATAATGAAATTGAGGAAGAAAGAAGACTTTGTTATGTAGCAGTAACTAGAGCTAAAAAAAAGTTATGGTTAGTAAATGCTAAAAGAAGAACCCTATATGGAATGGATAGTGCTAATCCACCAAGTAGATTTATTAAAGAAATAAACGAAGATTATTTAGATATCGATAAAATAGAAGATACAATTATTATTTCTAAAGATGATATGATTGATAATTCCGTTGAGTATAATATTGGTGATAAAGTTATTCATACAACATTTGGACAAGGAGTAATAGTTGGTATTGATAAAACAGTTCTTTCTATTGCGTTTCAGCATCCAATTGGAATAAAGAAACTAATGAAAGGACATAAAAGTATTAGAAAGGTGTGATTATATGTTAGATATTATGGATACATTAAACGACTGGATACAACCACTTAAGAATTTTATTATAGAAAATCATACTAATCCAGTTTTATGGATTTCCTTAGTTCTTTTAGGGTTAGTTATATTTGGTTTTACTTATAATTCATTAAGTAGTAAATAATATTTTATGACATTAGTTATTATGGCTGCTGGAATAGGTAGTAGATTTGGTGGATTAAAACAAGTAGAAGAATTTGGTGATAATGGTGAATTTATATTAGACTATTCTATATATGATGCTATTAAAGTAGGCTTTAACAAAGTTGTATTTATTATAAAAGAAGAGAATTATAACTTATTTAAAAATACTATAGGTAAAAGAATAGAAAACAAAATAAAAACATATTATGCATTTCAAAAAAACAATAATTTACCATCTAATTTTAAAAACAGAATTAAACCTTTAGGAACAGGACATGCTATCTTATCTTGTAAAGATATAGTTAAAGAAGATTTTTTAGTTATTAATGCTGATGACTTTTATGGAGAAGATGCATTTAAAGTAGCCAGTAAATTTTTAAAGAAAAAACATAATAATAATTGTATGGCAATGGTAGGATATAAAGTTATAAATACATTAACTGAAAATGGTTCTGTTAAAAGAGGTATCTGTGAACAAAAAAATAACAAATTGACAAAAATAACTGAAAGTAGTGTAAAAAAGCAAAGTGAAAAAATAATTTGTACATCACTTTCTGATAATTCAATATTTTTAGTTGATAAAAACACATTAGTTTCAATGAACATGTTTATTTTTACACCATTAATTTTTAGTATTTTAGAAAAAGATATTATAAAGTTTTTTGAAGAAAATAAAACCAATACAAAAAATAGTGAATTTTTAATACCAGATGTTATATATAAAAATATTAATAATAATAACATTAATGTTGAAATACTAAAAACGACTGCTAAATGGCATGGAATAACATACAAGAAAGATAAAGAAAAGGTTTTACAAGCCCTTAAAAACTTAATAGAAAAAGGAAAATATCCTAATAAATTATGGGAATAGTATTTTAGTATACTATTTTTCTTTAAAGTTAAGATTACATGATATAATATAGAAAAATAGACAAGGATGATACTTATGATAGAAAAAAGAATGCAAGAAATAATCGAAATTATAAATAAAGCTAATTATGATTATTATGCAAAGGATAATCCAACTTTAACAGACCAAGAATATGATCGTTATATGCAAGAATTGTTAAAATTAGAATCAAAATATCCAGAATTAAAACAAAAAAATTCTCCAACAGTTAGAGTTGGAGGTGTAGTTATAGATGAATTTGTAAAAGTAAAACATGAAATACCAATGCTTAGTCTAAGTAATGTTTTTAATGAAAGTGATATAATTACTTTTGATGAAAGAATTAGGAAAGAAGTAAAAAATCCTATATATGTATGTGAACTAAAAATAGATGGTTTATCAGTATCACTTCTTTATAAAAATGGTAAATTAGTTAGAGGCGCTACCCGTGGTGATGGAGTAACAGGTGAAGATATTACACATAATGTTTTAACAATTAAAGAAATCCCATTACAATTGTCAGAGCAAGTAGATATTGAAGTTCGTGGTGAAATTTATATGAGTAAAATAGCACTAGAAAATATTAATGATTTAAGAAAAGAAAAAGGAGAAACATTGCTCGCAAATCCTAGAAATGCTGCAGCTGGATCAGTTAGACAACTAGACTCTAAAGTAGCAGCTTCTAGGAATTTATCTAATTTTATATATCATTTACCTAATTCTTTAGATTATGGAATTCATACTCATTATGATGCCTTAGAATATATGAAAAAATTAGGATTCAAAACAAATCCTAATAATCAAAAAGTAAATGGAATAAATGAACTTTTAGAATACATTAATTATTGGACTGAAAATAGAAATAATTTGCCTTATGAAATAGATGGTATTGTTATTAAACTCGATAATATTGATAATCAACAAAGATTAGGATTTACAGCTAAATATCCTAAATGGGCTACAGCATATAAATTTCCAGCAACTGAAGTCTTAACTAAATTAAAAGAAATAAAATTTACAGTGGGAAGAACTGGACAAATAACTCCAAATGCTATTTTAGAACCAGTTCGTTTAATGGGATCTATTATATCAAAAGCGACACTACATAACGAAGAATATATAAAAATGAAAGATATAAGAATAGGTGACATTGTTAGTGTTATTAAATCAGGAGATGTTATACCAAGAGTAGAAAAGACAATAATTGAAAGAAGAAATGGCGATGAAATACAATTTGTTATGACAAAGAATTGCCCAATATGTAATTCTGATTTAGTAAAAAAAGATTCGTCTTATTATTGTATTAATCCTTTATGTGATGCTAGAAAAATAGAAGGATTAATACATTTTGTAAGTAGGGATGCCATGAATATAGAAGGATTAGGCGAAAATATTATTGAAGATTTTTATAACATGGGTTATTTGAGATTTATTTCAGACTTTTATAATTTAAATGATAAAAAAGATGAATTAATGGAATTAGAAGGATTTGGTGAAAAAAGCATCAATAACCTGATAGATAGTATAGAAAACAGCAAGAACAATTCTTTAGAAAGATTATTATTTGGACTAGGAATACGTTATGTAGGTAATAAAACAGCTAAAATATTATCTGTTTATTATAAAAATATCGATAATCTAATTAATACAACTTATGAACAATTGATAACAATTAAAGATATTGGTGAAAGAATTGCTAAGAGTATTATAAATTATTTCAATAATGAAGAAAACATCCAATTAATTAATAAATTAAAACAATATAAAGTTAATATGGAATACATAGATGAAGGAATTATCGATAATATAGAATTTGAAAACAAGACATTTGTTCTTACTGGTAGTTTAAAAGATATAACAAGAGAAGAAGCTAGCAATATAATTGAAAAAAATGGTGGAAAAACTAGTAACAGTGTTAGTAAAAACACATTTGCTGTAATAGTTGGAGAGAATCCTGGAAGTAAATATGATAAAGCAATTAATTTAAATATTCCAATTTGGACTGAGCAAGAATTCTTAGAAAAAATAAAATAACAATAGAATTTTTAAATTTAATCTTGTTAAAAATAATAAAAAGATATATAATTATGTTAATATATGAGAGGTGAGATTATGACATTACCATCAAATGAAGTTAAAACAGCAGAAACAAGTCTTAATATACAAAGAGAAAATATTTTAGCAAAAAAAATACAATTATTAAATGATTTTAGAAATTATGCAGCAAAAAAATTTAAACAATTAGGTATTCCATTTGAAGTTAAATATAATTTGATTAACGGAAGAGAAGATTTGAAATTTAATAATTTAAAAATAGGTGATCCTATGAATTTAGATATGGTAAAATTCGACTTTGATCCTAAAAAAGAGATAATATCTAATTATGTTATGACAACAATTATTGGAAACAAACAAATCGAAGATTTTGAAAAAAATATGCACACGAAAGGTGCTTTTACTTCATGTAGAAAAAAGCAAATTTCTAATCATCCTATAAAAAATGCTTCACCAAGTGATCAACAAAGGCTAGCTACTGTTATCGAACGAAAAGTTGATAAATTATTAGTAGGAATTCTTAAAGGTGATTTAGTGTTTGATGATGAGGAATATAAAGAACTAATTGATAGAAATAACTTTATAGAAAGAGAGTTAAAAGAAATAGAAACAAGGATTAGCGTTTTAGGTTCAATTGGCAATAATTCTGAAATAGTAATAGAAGAAACTCCGAAAAAAAGATAAAATTCTTTTAAGAGTTTTTTTGTAAACAAATTTAAAAATTACTATAAAACTAAGAATAAAATTTATATATAATAAATTCTAAGGAACTTAGAATGAGTTAATTATTTTGATAAATTATTAATTTAAGTTATTTAATCCTTATGTTTAATAAAGCAAATAATTAATTGCAACTATAAATATTACAAGAGTATAAGTTAAACTATTTCTAATGGAAAATATTGTGTTAGAAAAGAATATAATATTAATTATAAAATATAGGTAACTAATTATATATTTATATTAATATAATCTAGTTTTGGTAATCGAATATTAAAATCTAAAATAATATAATTAGGATTTGACAAAGCAATTTTTTTATAGTAAAATAGTTTACGCGTATCAAAAACACAAAAAGGAGTGAATATTAATGAGCAGTCTTGGAAAAGAATATAATAATCATGTAGAGACTTTAATAAGTATTTTTACAATCGATAAAGGGACATTACAGGTATTATTATTACGTAAAAAATCAGAGCCTTATAAAGGATACTGGATTTTACCAGGAAACATATTAAAAAACAATGAAACATTAGAAGATAATGTTACAGATGCTGTTTATGATAAAACAGGACTTTTAAATGTTTATATTGAACAATGTTACACATTTAGTAACATTGATAGAGATCCCGATAATAGAGTAATTGCTACAAGTTTTATAGGTCTTGTAGATAGTACAACAGTAGAAATAAAAAGAGAAGAGAGAAAAAACATTGAAACTGCCTGGTTTTCAATAGATGAACTTCCAAAATTAGGTTATGATCATGAAAATATACTTAAAAGAGATATTGAATATTTAAAGAAAAAAATAATTAATAGCAATATTTTAAAAATATTATTTCCAAGCGATTTTACTTTACCAGAATTACAACATGTATATGAACAAATTCTTGGAAAAGAATTAGATAGAAGAAACTTCCGAAAAAAATTTATTGGTTTAGATTTAATAGAGGATACTTTTGAAAAGAATATTGGTTTTAATGGACGACCAGCTAAATTATATCGTTTTAAAGATGATATAAAAGAAATTAATCTTTTTTAGGGGGAAATATGAATAATAAAGGTTGGGGTTTAAAAGAAATGCTAGTTTTATGTATAGTACTTATTGGTGCTTTAATAATAGCAGCTATTATTATCATTACTAACTTTTTTAGTTTAATTAATCAAAAAAATATAAATGGAAGTAAAATAGATGAAACTCGTACATATAATAGTATGGAACTACAAATGATAACTGCTTCACAAAAATATATAAAAAGATACTATAATAATTTAAAGGAAGATGATCCATTATATATTAAAGTAAGTACTTTACAAAACGAAAAAATACTTAGTGAACTTTATGATATTAAAGACGCTGGAATAGAATGTAGTGGATATGTTAAAGTTATTCAAAAACATTCAGAAATAAGATATGAACCATATATGAAATGTGGATCAAATTATACTACTGAAGGTTATATAGGAAGATATGATGGATAATTAAAAAAATAATCAAAAAATATTGACTTTTTATATTATTAAGTGTTACTATATTGTTGCACTTAAAAAAACAGATTTACTTCGGTAAATCTTTACTTAACTCAAAAAAGAAACACCTGGATGTGTGCAAAGAAAGGAGGGTAATATGCCAACTATTAATCAATTAGTTAGAAAAGGACGTGGAAAAAAGGTTAGAAAAAGTAAATCTCCAGTTCTAGGAATTGGATACAACAGTAAAGAAAAGAAACAAACTAACCAAAATTCACCACAAAAACGTGGAGTTTGTACTCGTGTTGGAACAATGGCTCCAAAAAAACCAAACTCAGCTTTAAGAAAATATGCTCGTGTTAGACTTTCTAATGGAACAGAAGTTACAGCTTATATTCCTGGAGAAGGTCATAATTTACAAGAACATAGTGTTGTTTTAATTCGTGGTGGGCGTGTTAAAGACTTAATCGGTGTTCGTTATCATATTATTCGTGGTACAATGGATACTGCTGGTGTTGAAAAACGTCGTCAAGGTCGTTCTAAATATGGTGCTAAAAGACCTAAATAATTAATTAATATAACATGAGAGGAGGATTGTTATGCGTAAAAGACAAGCAACTAAAAGAGATGTTTTAGCAGATCCAATATATAATTCAAAATTAGTAACAAAACTAATTAATACAATTATGATAGATGGTAAAAAAGGAACTGCTCAAAAGATTTTGTATAAATCATTTGATATAATTAAAGAAAAAACTGGTGAAGAACCACTAGAAGTATTTAATAAAGCAATGGAAAACCTAAAACCATCTTTAGAAGTAAAATCTCGTCGTGTAGGTGGAGCTAACTATCAAGTACCAATTGAAGTAAGACCAGATAGAGCAAGAGCTTTAGCTATGCGTTGGTTAATAGCATATGCTAGATTACGTGGAGGTCATTCAATGGCTGAAAATTTAGCAAACGAAATTATGGATGCTGCTAATGGTGTAGGTGGGGCAGTTAAAAAACGTGAAGATACTCATCGTATGGCTGAGGCTAATAAAGCATTCGCTCATTATCGTTGGTAAAATATAGGAAAGGAAATATAATATGGCTCGTGAATATAGTTTAGATAAAATTCGCAACTTTGGAATTATGGCACATATTGATGCAGGAAAAACAACTTGTACTGAACGTGTATTATTCCATACAGGTAAAATCCATAAAATTGGTGAAACTCATGATGGTGCTTCACAAATGGACTGGATGGCACAAGAACAAGAACGTGGTATAACTATAACTTCAGCAGCAACAACAGCTTTCTGGAAAGGTCATAGATTAAATATAATCGATACTCCAGGACATGTTGATTTTACAGTTGAAGTGTCAAGATCTCTTCGTGTATTAGATGGTGCAGTTGCCCTTCTAGATGCTCAAGCGGGTGTTGAACCACAAACAGAAACAGTTTGGCGCCAAGCAACTGAATTTAAAGTTCCTCGTATGATTTTTTGTAACAAAATGGATAAAATGGGAGCAAGTTTTGAATTTAGTTTAAGTACTATTGATAGTCGTTTAGGAGTAAACGCTAAACCTATTGAATGGCCTATTGGAGCTGAAAATGAATTCGATGGAATTATTGATTTAGTAACTAAAACAGCTTATCATTATGATAGAAAACCAGAAGAAGAACCAACTATTATTGATATTCCAGCTGATATGGTTGATTTAGTCGAAGAAAAACGTACTGAATTAATTGAAGCAGTTGCTGAATTTGATGATGAATTAATGAATAAATATTTAGAAGGAGAAGAAATTCCAGTTGATTTAATCAAACGTGCTATTCGTAAAGGAACTCTAGCAGTAGAATTCTTCCCAGTATTATGTGGTACAGCTTTAGGAAACACTGGTGTTAAATTATTACTAGATGCTGTTATTGATTATTTACCATCACCACTTGATATAGAAGCTATAAAAGGTGTTGATATGAGAGGTAATGAAATAGAAAGACATCCTAAAGATGAAGAACCATTTAGTGCTTTAGCATTTAAAGTTATGACAGATCCATTTGTAGGAAAATTAACATTCTTCAGAGTTTATTCTGGACATTTATCAAGTGGTTCTTATGTACTTAATGCTACAAAAGATTCTAAAGAAAGAGTTGGACGTATTCTACTTATGCATGCTAATAATCGTACAGAAATATCAGAAGTATATACTGGAGATATAGCAGCAGCAGTAGGACTTAAAAATACTACTACTGGAGATACTTTATGTGATGAAAAAAGTGCTTGTATATTAGAAAGCATGGAATTCCCTGAACCAGTTATTGAACTTGCTGTTGAACCAAAATCTAAAGCAGATCAAGATAAAATGGGAATAGCTTTACAAAAATTAGCTGAAGAAGATCCAACTTTTAGAGCAAGTACAAATCATGAAACAGGTCAAACAATCATCGCTGGTATGGGAGAACTTCACCTAGATATTATCGTTGATAGACTTAAAAGAGAATTCAATGTCGAAGCTAATATTGGTCAACCACAAGTTTCTTACCGTGAAACATTAACCGTGGCAGCTGAATGTGAAGGTAAATACATTAAACAATCTGGTGGTCGTGGACAATATGGACATGTTTGGATTAAATTTGAACCAAATACTGATAAAGGATACGAATTTGTTGATGCAATTGTTGGTGGTGTAGTTCCAAGAGAATATATACCAGTAACTGATAAAGGATTGCAAGATGCCATGAAAACAGGTGTTCTAGCAGGATTCCCAATGATCGATGTTAAAGCAACATTATTTGATGGTTCATATCATGATGTTGACTCATCAGAAATGGCTTTCAAAATAGCAGCTAGTATGGCTTTAAAAGAAGCTAAAAACAAATGTAAACCAGTTTTACTTGAACCAATTATGAAAGTTCAAGTTGTAGTACCAGATGAGTATTTAGGAAACGTTATGGGAGATATTACATCACGTCGTGGTAGACCTCTTGGTCAAGAATCTAGAGGAAATGCTCTAGCTATTGATGCAATGGTACCACTAGCTGAAATGTTTGGATATGCTACATCTCTTCGTTCTAATACTCAAGGACGTGGTAACTTTACAATGGTATTTGACCATTATGAGGAAGTTCCAAGAAATATCGCAGAAGATATTATCAAAAAAAATGGTGGAAATTAACAAAACCACTTGAAAAAAGATTGCCTTTATTATAAAATATAAAATGTAAGTTAAAAAAGGAGGAAATAAAATGGCAAAAGCAAAATATGATCGTTCAAAACCACATGTTAACATTGGTACAATTGGACACGTAGACCATGGTAAAACAACTTTAACAGCTGCTATTACTAATGTTCTATCAAAAAAAGGTTATGCAGATTTCGTAGATTATGCAAATATTGATAAAGCTCCAGAAGAAAGAGAACGTGGTATTACTATTAATACATCACACGTTGAATATGAAACAGATAACAGACACTATGCACATGTTGACTGTCCTGGGCATGCTGACTATGTTAAAAATATGATTACAGGTGCAGCTCAAATGGATGGAGCAATCCTAGTTATTGCTGCTACAGATGGTGTTATGGCACAAACTCGTGAACATATCTTATTATCACGTCAAGTTGGTGTACCTCGTATGGTAGTATTCATGAACAAATGTGATATGGTTGACGATGAAGAATTATTAGATTTAGTTGAAATGGAAATTCGTGAAATTTTAAATGAATATGGATTTGAAGGAGACGATACTCCAATCATTCGTGGTTCAGCTTTAAAAGCACTTGAAGGAGACGCTAAATATGAACAAGCAATCATTGATTTAATGGATGCTGTTGATAGTTGGATAGAAACTCCAGCTCGTGACACTGAAAAACCATTCTTAATGCCAATCGAAGATGTCTTCACAATTACAGGTCGTGGAACTGTTGTTACAGGACGTGTTGAAAGAGGTCAATTAAAACTTAATGATGAAATTGAAATTGTTGGTCTTAAAGAAACTAAAAAATCAGTTGTTACAGGAATTGAAATGTTCCGTAAACAATTAGACTATGCAGAATCAGGAGATAATGCAGGAGTACTTTTACGTGGTATTTCTCGTGAAGACGTTGAACGTGGCCAAGTACTTGCTAAACCAGGTACAGTTACTCCACACACTAAATTCAAAGCTCAAGTTTATGTACTAAGCAAAGAAGAAGGTGGACGTCATACTCCATTCTTCTCAAATTATCGCCCACAATTCTATTTCAGAACTACTGACGTAACAGGTGTTATTGAACTTCCTGAAGGTGTTGAAATGGTAATGCCTGGAGATAATGTTGAAATGACAGTTGAATTAATCGCTCCTATCGCTATCGAAAATGGAACTAAATTCTCAATTCGCGAAGGTGGTAGAACAGTTGGTTCAGGAAATATTTCAGAAATTATTAAATAATTAATAAATTTGAAACTCAGATTAATTTCTGGGTTTTATGTTAAAAAACATATAAATTATTAAAATAATGGTATAATATTAAACACATAAGGAGGTTATTAATGGTTGAAAAATATTTACAACAATATGTAGATGAATTGTATGAAAAGCAAAATATAAATGCAGATATCACACAACAAGGATTATACTCAAAGAAGCAATATTATGATTTGCTAAAACCAGTTGCTCAATTAATTAGTAAAAACTCATCTTTATCACTTCAAGAAATGCGTGATTATTTGTTTAGAGCGTCTAAAATAGAAGAAAAAATTCAAGAATTTATTTATAAAAAAGAAATGATTCCAGGAATGGTTTTTAGTTATGGAACTAACAATTATAAAGAAACAGTTATTGTAGGAAATAGACAAGAAGTTTCATTAGATGATAATGGTAATTTAATACCAAATGTAGAAGAAATGACTGAAGATACAATTTTTGATTTAGCGTCTATTACTAAAATTTTTACTAGTATAAGTATCTTGAAATTGGTTCAAAATAAACAAATAAAATTAGATGATAAAATTACAAAATATGTTCCAGAGTTTAAAAATTTAAAAGATGTTACAATCTTTGATTTAATAACTTTTTCAGTTCCTTTAAAAACGAATAGTAGAGTTGATAAAGCAAATTCTAAGGAAGAAGCTGAAAAAATATTATTTGATATTGAAGTTGATAGACAAAGTGAAAATAAAAGACCTTATACTGATATGGGTGCTATGGTTTTAAAGTATGTTATAGAACGTGCAAGTTCAATGAATTATTATAGTTATATTGATAATAATATCTTAAAACCTGCTAAAATGAAAGATACTCATACAGCTGTTCCTAAAATGAAATTAGATAGAGTAGCTAGTACTAATTTTGATGGTAAATATTACAAAGATGGTAATTTTTCTATTACAACAAATGTTAGTAAAGGAATAGTTTATGATCCAAAAGCACGAATAATGGGGCAACCTAAAGGTGAATTAAGTGGACATGCTGGATTATTTTCAACAGCAAGTGATATGACTAATTTAGCTAAAAATATTATAAATGGTCATATTATTAATGATAAGTACTTAGAAATGATGGTTAAAAATAGGACTGGAAGAAAATATTTAGAGGATGGTAAAGAGAAATATGTTCAATATTTGGGTATGCTATGTTACTCAAAACATCCAATTTTAGATGATTCAGAACTATTTCATGCAATGAGTGGAAAATCGTTTGCCTCAGCTGGTTGGACTGGTACACAATTAACTGTTGATCCTATTAATCAAATTTATCTTTTTATGGCTGGTAATAGATCGCACAATAGAATGACATTTATTGATCCTTCACAAAGAGATAAGATAGAAACCTTAGATAGTGGTAAAAAAATAATTACTTTACCAGATGGTAGTGTAAAAACAGATGCAACAAGATTTGCATGGGACAAAAGTGAAGTAGTAATTAATCCAGTACTTAATTTAGTAATCCAATATAAAATGTTAGAAGATTTTTATATTGCTTTTAATGAAAAAATAGAATCTAAAGAAAATACTAAAATTATTGAAAAAACAAAATAAAAGAATACTTAGAGTCTGTAAATAATTTTGTGTAAATAGAAATCTTTCCATGATACAATAAAAGAA
>CANSFI010000004.1 GCA_947646095.1 uncultured Mycoplasmatota bacterium | reverse complement strand
AATTTTAAGTGGAGGAAATAGTTCTGATATGTATTTCTCTGATATAAATTCAATAGATTATATTTCGTTTGAATGGTATAATAAAATATATTAAAAGAGCAACCGAAAGGAGTAAATATGAAAAAAAATATATTTATAGGCATGATTGCAATTATTATTTGTTTTACACTTGTAGGATGTGGAAGTAATAAAGGAAATGATACAGAGTTGAAAGAATCGTATAATAAAATAGGTGAGTATTTTGGTAATGAATCTTTGGATCGAAGTAATTTGGGAGCTTATTATCTTGATGAAGAAAAAAATAAGATAGTAGTAGTATTAGTAAATAATAGTAAAGAGCAACAAGAAAAATTTAAAGAAATAACTAAGGTTGATTCGAAGTACATTGTTTTTGTACAAGGTGGACCTTATACTACTTTCTCAAAATAGTATGATTAATATATAAGTTTTATTTTCTATATGTTATAATTGAAATAAGCAGTAGGAGGTGGAACAATGAAAAAATCTGAAATAATAGATGCGTTAGCTCAAAATACTGGTTTAACTAAAATTGATATAGAAAAAGTTTATAATGGAACTTTTGAGTTATTTAAAGATGAACTAGCTAAAGGAAATAGTATTGCAGTTTCTGGATTTGGAACTTTCAAGATTTCACATAGAAATGCTAGAAAAGGGCATAATCCTCAAACAGGAGAAGCCATTAATATTGCAGCAAGTAATAATGTAAGTTTTAAAGCAGGTACTGATTTAAAAAAGGCTGTTAATAAATAATCAATAATTATTAAGATTAGTGTAGAAATATACTAATCTTTTTTTATGTCTTAATATATGAAAGGAAGAGTGATATGAGAATAAGAAACAAGAAAAAACAGTTTTGGTTTAATGAAGAAGAATGCCATATTTTATCCATTAATTCTACAAAAGCAGGATTATCTGAAAGCGAATATATAAGAGAGTTATTACTAGGATACAAACTGAAAGAAAAACCAGATGATAGATTTTATGAAAATCTAAAGGTGTTTCGTTCTCTTGCTAATAACATGAATCAAATTACGAGGAAAGCACATTCACTAGGTTTTATAGATGAACTAGCTTATAAAAAAAATGTTGATATGGTAATCAAATTTATTGAAGAGTTAAAAGAAGAATATTTAAAAGAAGGAAGAAGTGTGAACAAATGATATTAATTTTATATATAATTGTACTGCTATTTATATATCCAATGTTAAAAGTATCTAGTGAGTGTTCAGGAGAAGAGGAGCAAAGAAAAGTAGAATGGCTACTACAGGAATTTGGAAAATCGAAAAAAGATTAGACCATGTCATTGATTATGTAACCAATCCAGAAAAAACATTTAATGATAGTAGTGATTATCAAGAATTGCACAATTTAAGTGAATATGATTCTCTTTCTTATAATACTGAAGAAGAGTGTTATGTTTCTGGAATAAATTGTTTGCCTGAAACTGCTTACAAAGATATGATGGATACAAAAGAAATATGGAAAAAGAAAGATGGTATATTAGGTTACCATGCATTTCAATCATTTAAAGAGGGAGAGGTAACTGCAGATCAGGCACACTTGATTGGATTAAAACTTGCGGAAGAAATGTGGGGAGATAGATTTGAAGTTATAGTAACCACTCATATAAATACTAACCATATCCATAATCATTTTGTCATTAACTCTGTTTCTTTTAAAGATGGTAAAAAGTATCACGATTGTCATGAAACTTATGCACAGTTAAGACATATATCAGATTCATTATGTCAGGAGTATGGATTAAGTGTTGTTGATAAAAACAAAATGAAAAAAGGTAAAATTAATTATGATAATTATTATAAAGGATATACATTAAGGAATAACTATCATAGAGTAGCTAAAGCAGATGTTGATCGTGCAATAGGAATGGCATATTCTTATAAAGACTTTGAAAATATTTTGAAAAAAATGGGATATGAAGTAATAAATAGATATGGCAAATTAAGTATCAGAAGAGATCCTTTTAAAAAAAATATTCGTATAGAAAGGTCATTTGGTAGTGATTATTCTGTTGAAAAAATAGAAAGTAGAATTGAAACTGAATCATCTCCACGAATACCATTTATAGAGAGTTGTAATCCAAATAATAGAATCAAGTCCTATAAGAAAGCAAAAAATGAAAAAGCTCATGGTATATATGGATTATATAAATATTATTGTTATATTTTAAAAGTGTATCCTAGACATAATCCTAGAAAGATTTTATCTCCTGCACTTCGAGTTGAATTAAATAGAATGAATGAGATTTCTAAACAAACAAGATTATTGGTAAACAATAAAATAGAAACTGCAGAGCAACTTTTATTTTATAAAGAAAATTTAAATATAGAAATTGATGATTTAACTTGTAAAAAAGCAAACCTATGGAAAAAGTTTAAAAGAGCAAAAAGTGAAGATGATAAAATATCAATTCGCTATGAGATTGATGAGATAACAAAAAAAATATATCCTAAAAAAGAGGAACTTAAATTGTGTGAAGATATAGAAAAAAGACTAGACATAGTAAAAGAAAATGTCAAAGATTTTGATGAAGAAAAAGAGAAAGATAAAGGAGAGAAGAAACTAAAATGAAATCTATAAATTATGGTATAATAGAAGGAGCTTTAAAGGAGAAAAATATGTTTAAAAGTTATTTTACTACATTAAAAAAAGAAAATCGTTTAAACAAGGAAGATTTAGAAACATTATATTCCAATATTGATGACTATTTTGTAAACTGTGAAAAATATGGTTTGCAAGTAAGAGAAGGGCAAGTTAATATGGCATTAAGTGTTTTTGATGCCATTGAATCTGCTGATAATTTAGTCATTGAAGCAGGAGTAGGAATAGGTAAATCCTATGCTTATCTAATACCACTTTTGTATTATTTTTCTCTAACAAAAAAATCTTTCATTATTTCAACATCTACTATTGCTTTGCAAGAACAATTAGAAAAAGATATTGCCAAATTATCTCAACAATTAAATATTGAATTAGATGTAGTAATTGCTAAAGGCATGACAAACTTCATTTGCATTAATAGATTAGAAAAATTTTTAAATAATCCTATAAATAAAAGTAAATATCTAAAGGAGTTTGATTTAGAAAAACAGGATAGAAAAGATTATCCTAGAATCAAAGATAATATGTGGAAAGAAGTCAATGTTGACCATTGCCAATATTCAAAGTGCAAAAACTGTGATAATTGTGAATTTTATAAAAGAAGAAATCTTATGAAAAATATCAATGGTGCAATAATTTGTAATCATGATTTATTAATAGAAGATTTATCAAGAGGTTCAGGACTTTATGGAAGAAATCTATTTAAAAATGTTGCTTTTATTGTTTGTGATGAGGCACATAACCTTGAAAATAAAGTTCGTAGTGCTAAAACCAAAGAAATTAAAATTAATTCTGTAAAAGAACCATTAAAAATAGCTATAGGAATATTAGAAAAAAGAAATAACTATGAATATAATTATAATAAAATTATTTCAGTATTAGAAAAATTAATAGAACACATTAATCAAAATGTTTTAATTAAAATAAAAGAATTAAATGATAAGGGTATTGATATTGAAGATTGTAATGGATTAGAGTTTCATTTTGATAAAGAGGTTCAAGATTTATCGACAAAAATTGCTACTATAATAAATGAGGTAAATAACTCAGTTCAGTTATTTTCAAATAAAGATACAGAAGATTTAGAAGAACAATTATATGAGTGTAATCAAATGTTTCAAGTTTTAGCATCTGGAGATAAAGGAAATCATTTATTCTGGATAGAAAGAAAAGGCAAAAGGAATACAATTTATTATGCTCCTAAAAATATTGATGAAATAGCATATCGTTTATTCTTTTATAAAGATGAATTAATGCAGTTAGTAAAAGCTCCCAATAAAACATTTATTTTCACATCAGCAACTTTAAGTGTGGGCAAAGATGATTTTAGTTACTTTTTAGATAACATTGGGGCTAATAAAGTAAAAGAAGGACTAACTGTAGAAGATTCTTATGAATCTCCTTATGATTATGACAATAATGCTTTGTTATACAGTTGTAGTGATATAGCAAATCCCAAGAATAAAAGTGAGTACCTGGAACAATTAGTTGATAAAATAAAAGAATTAATTATCCTAACACATGGAAAAGCATTAGTATTGTTTACTTCAAAAAGTGATATGAAATATGTATATGAAAAAATAGGAAATAAGTTAGATGATATTAATATATATATTCAAAATGATGGTTCTTCACAAGATATAGTAAAAAACAAATTTAAAAATGATATTAATTCTGTTTTATTTAGCACAGGAATATTTTGGGAGGGTATTGATATAAAAGGTATGTCATTATCCAATTTAATTATTGCAAGATTACCTTTTCCTGTTGTAGATCCAATTATGGAATACAAAAAAAGTTTATATGGGGATAAAGGTTTTGATAAAGTCTATATTCCAGAAATGCTAATTAAATTAAAACAAGGTGTTGGAAGATTAATAAGAAGTGAGGCAGACAAAGGAATTGTTTGTATATTAGATTCCAGATTACCAAAGTACGAAAAGGTTGTTAAAAAAACTTTACCTATTAAAAATATGACAAAATCTATAGAAGAGATAAAACAATTTATATATAAGAATAAAATAAATGAATGACAAAATATTTTGTCTTTTTTTTTATGCCAATTTTAAAGGAGGTGGTGCAAATGTAAGATATAAAATATTGAATTCATTATGATAAAAAAGAAAGGAGAGATACAAATGAATTCTAGTGAATCAGCAGAGGCAGTTGTCAAACTTTCGCTAGAGGTAGGGGAAGTCGCTGCAAAAATTGTAGGTACTGGTGTTGAAAAAATAGCAGTTGCTATTTATACAATAGCCAAAGACAAAAAAATGACAAAAGGAAAAACCAAATTAAACAATATGCTGAAATCTGGTAGTCCTCTTCAAATATTTTCTTTAAAAGAGGGGGAACTTAAAAAGTTCCATGAAGAATCTAAAAAATATGGTGTATTATATACAGCTTTAATAGATAAAAAGCACCCAGATTTAGATGGCATGGTTGATATTATGGTTCGAGCAGAAGATGCTCCAAAAGTGAATCGCATTGTAGAAAGATTTAAACTATCTGCAGTAGATATGGCTTCTATTAAAACAGAAATTGAAAAAGATAAGATAGAAGAAATGATTAAAGATGCTAAAGAAAGAGGTGTAGAGGTTAAGTCTGATGAAGAAAAACTTGCTGATGATATAATGTCTAAACCTATTCAAAAGGAGGAAAATGAGATGCCAAACCCCAATGTAGCAATGGCAGAAAAAAGCCCTCTGTCAGAGCATTCATCAGAGAACAAAAAAAACTTAGGGGTGGCTACTAATCAAAAAAAACCTTCTGTTCGTGAAACATTAAAACAAATAAAAGAAGAGCAAAAGGAAAATAGTAAGTCTGATGTAGTAAAAGAAGAAAAAACTAGTAAAAATATAGAAAAATCAAAAGTTGATAATAAAGATATATTAACTAATGATTCCAAGTCTAAAAAAACAAAGAAAGGAAAGGCGAGATAATATGATAGATGAAGCTATTTCAAACACCTCTAATGGTGGTTATGACAAAGAAGCATATAAGTTAAAGAAGAAAGAGCAAAAGGAGAAAGCATATAAAATAATAGATGAAGCACTAGATGAATTAAAAACAAATCCTCAATTTTTTAAAGAGTATATTGATGTTCAAAGTCGCTTTGATATGTACACTCCAAGAAATGCTTTATTAATTACAAAACAAATGCCTGAAGCAATACAGTTGAAAACAAGAAATGATTGGAGAGATTCCAAAATCTCATTTAAAACTTCAAAACCAAAGACAATGATTATCATTGAACCAGGAGAATCATACATTAATAAAAATGGAGAAGAAATTACTCCAATTAATGCAAAAGAGGTAATTGATATTTCTGAAACCAATAGTAAACCTAACATTAAAAACTATGATAAGAAATTTATATTACAAGCATTATTGCATGAATGTCCTGTTAATGTAAAAGCAGTAGATAGTTTAGAAAATAATAAGGTGTGTGAATGGAATCAAGAGGACAAAGTCATTTATGTTTGTAGAAGTGATGATGCAGACTTGATTATCAAATCAGTAGCAACAGAACTTGCCAAAGTAGGACTTGTTGAAAATAATTATGATATTGATAATGACAAAGCAGATTGTATAGGTTATATGGTTTGCAAAAAGTATGGAATCGAAGCACCAATAAATAGTGTTGATAATCTTCATTCTAAATACTCTAATATGGAAAATATAGATGTAGCTAATGATTTAACATCTATGAAAGAGGTATTGTTAGATATTAATACTAGAATGGGTCGCTATTTAGAAGAAAAAAGAAGAGAAACAAAGAATAAAGAGCAAGAGAGGTAGCACATGAAAGATAAGATAAAATTAGAGTTATGTGATACTGAAAGGAAATTGATTATTTCATCACTTACTATGTTTAAAAACTATTTAATTGCTCAAGATAGGTCAACTGATTCACTTGATGAAATCATTATTAAAGTAAGTGATAAGAGTAAAATAGAATTAGATACATTTGATGCAGGTATAGTTATTAATGCTTTAAATACTATGAGATATAAATTAAAAAGTCAAAATCAACCTAGAACAGAGGTTAATGATATTTTATTAAAAATGATTGATGAAACTGATAAAAAAAAACTAGTTTTAAGGAAAACTGGGCGAGGTAATGGCAGAAGATTCTAAAAGACAAAAAATAATTTTAAGTTTATTTGGAATCATACCTGTTATATGGTTTGCACTAATAGTTGCTCCTTATATAGATACAGGAATAACTGGTATATTGAAAAATGTTACAAAAGCATTAGATAATCCATTAAAAATAGAATTTTGCAAGAATAGTATAAAGACTGTTCTTTTTTTATTGGGAGCTTATGGAATAGGTATAGGTGTTTATTTTTCCACAAGAAAAAATTATAGAAGAAATGAAGAGTATGGTTCAGCTAAATGGGGAAGTGCTAAAAGTATTAGTAAAAAATATAAAGAACCTAAAAGTAATAACAATAAAATATTAACACAGAATTTTTGTATAGGTTTAGATGGTAGAAAACATAGAAGAAATCTAAACCTACTTATTTGTGGAGGTAGTGGTGCAGGAAAGACAAGGTTTTTTGCTAAACCTAATGTAATGCAATGTAATTGCTCCTATGTAATACTTGATCCAAAAGGAGAAATTGTTCGAGATACAGGAGAATTGTTAGAAAAAAAGGGTTATACAGTTAAAGTGTTAGATTTAATTAATATGAACAAATCACATTGTTATAACCCTTTTGTTTATTTGAAGAATGATAATGATGTACAAAAATTAGTTACTAATTTATTCAAATCAACTACTCCAAAAGGTAGTCAATCTAACGATCCATTTTGGGATACTGCAGCTAGTATGTTATTACTTTCACTTGTTTTTTATCTTTGGTATGAAGCTCCAGAGGAAGAACAAAATTTCACAATGGTTATGGAAATGTTAAGAGCAGGAGATGTCAAAGAAGATGATGATATGTATATGAGTCCACTTGATGTCTTATTTGAAAGATTAGAAATGAAAAATCCAGAACATATAGCACTCAAGTATTATAGAGATTATCATAGTGGTTCTGCTAAAACATTAAAATCTATTCAAATAACACTTGCTTCTAGGTTAGAAAAGTTTAACCTGGAGAGTTTATCTATGTTGACTATGACTGATGAGTTAGAATTAGAAACACTTGGAGAAAAAAAGACTGCTTTATTTGCACTTATTCCAGACAATGATACTTCATTTAATTTTATAGTTAGTATTTTATATACCCAACTTTTTCAACAGTTATTTTATATTGCAGATCATAAATATGGTGGAAGATTACCTGTTCATGTGCATTTTGTCATGGATGAGTTTGCCAATGTTAGTTTACCAGATGATTTTGATAAGATTTTATCAGTTATGAGAAGTCGAGAGGTATCTGTATCAATCATTTTACAAAATCTAGCTCAATTAAAAGCATTATTTGAAAAACAATGGGAATCAATAGTAGGTAACTGTGATTCTTTTTTATATTTAGGTGGGAATGAACAATCTACTCACAAATATGTTAGTGAACTCATGGGAAAAGAAAATTTAGATTTGAATACTTATGGGAAATCACATGGTAGAAATGGAAATTATTCTACTAATTATCAACAGACAGGTAGAGAGTTATTAACACCAGATGAGGTTAGAATGTTGGACAACAAATATGCCATTTTATTTGTTCGAGGAGAAAGACCAATCAAAGACTTTAAATATGATATTTTGAAGCACCCTAATGTAGAACTAACTACTGATGGGAAAGCTAAACCTTATGAACATGGCAAAGTAACTAGTGCTATTGCTACTGTTCAAATTGATTATGATGTTAAAAGTTACGATTTTAAAAATATGGAAGAGTTAGAAGAAAATTATGAAATCATATCTAGCGAAGATATGGATGAATATTTAAAAGAAAGGAATGATAAGAATGAAAAAAAGAATTAATAAAGAAAAAATTGAAAGAGGTTTAAAAAAAGGATTTAAGTTTTATTCATTAGCATTAATTGGACTTGGAGTTATGTCTATTTTAACTCCTAATGTGTTTGCTGCAGGAGATGATCCAATTAGTGTTGTAAATAATTTATCAGATTTTATATTTCAATTAACCAAAGTTATTGGTGGAATTATTGTAGGTTATGCGATAGTCCAAATTGGTTTATCATTTACGAGTCATGATGCTTCACAAAGAGCAAATGGCTTTTTATTTTTTGCAGGTGGAGTAATCATCATGTGTGCTAAAACAATTCTAAAATTAATTGCAGGATAATCTAATTTCACGAATAAGGATAGAAAATTTTCTCTATCCTTTATCACTTTTATAGGGAGGTGGAAAAATGCTAATATTAAGTGGAAATTGGGTTGTTCAAAATTTGGAAAATGCCTTAAATACTTGGAATAGTAAATTAGGGGAAATATGGTCATTAATTACTCAATCCCCAGAAACTTTTAAGGGTGGTTCTATATGGCAGGTAATTTTAAAAATTAATGGTGCAGTACAAGCCATAGGACTTGCATTATTAGTTTTATTCTTTGTATGTGGGATAATTAAAACTTGTGGTTCGTTCACAGAAGTTAAGAAACCAGAACACGCTTTAAAATTATTTGTAAGATTTGCCATTGCAAAAGGGATAGTAACCTATGGGCTAGAGTTAATGTTATCTATATTTAAAATAGTTCAAGGTTTGTTGTCAACAATAATGACTACATCAGGAATTGGTGGTGCTACCAAAACAGTATTGCCCCAACAGATTATAAAAGCAGTTGAAGATTGTGGATTTTTTGAGTCAATTCCTCTATGGGCAGTAACATTAATTGGTGGTTTGTTTATTACAGTATTATCTTTTATTATGATTCTTACAGTATATGGAAGATTTTTTAAACTATATTTATATACTGCTATAGCACCTGTACCACTTTCAACAGTTGCAGGAGAACCAACACAAAATGTTGCAAAGAGTTTTATTAAATCCTTTACTGCAGTTTGTTTGGAGGGTGCAATTATAGTGTTAGCTTGTATTATATTTTCCTTGTTTGCAAGTTCTCCACCAGTAGTAGATGCTAATGCAGCTGCAGTTACTCAAGTATGGAAATACATTGGAGAATTAATATTTAATATGTTAGTTCTAGTAGGAACAATTAAAATGTCTGATAGGGTTGTACGAGAGATGATGGGGTTATAGAAAATATGGAAGATATAAATAAATATATAGGAATGAGAATTGAGCATAAAGCAAATGTTGCAGAAGTTGGCTTTAATTATGGAACACCTGTAGCACTAATAAAATATGATAAAAGCAATTTTTTAGATAAAAGAGGTTATTCTATAGCAACAGATTTTTATATTGATGATAACCATGAGTTACATTATAAAAAACTTCAATTTTTTACAAGTGAAAAACAGGCAAAGCATGAGTATGATAAATTAGTTAATAATCCTAAAGAATTAAATGTTAAATTGGTAGGAATTGATGATTGGAATAGACCTGTTTATAAAGATAAAAAAGGATATTTATATAAAGATGTTCATTGTGGTATAGGAACTTTGAGTTTGTGTACTGTATATCTAAATAAATTTTATGAAGAGCCAGATATTCCAATAAAGGAAGATATAAAAGTTAATATTGTAAAAAATTTTCAAAAGGAAAGGGAAAAATAATATGAAATATTATGTTACACATACTTTAAGCAATGAAGAAAGAAAACTTTATGAAAGTAAAGGTTTATATTGCTATGATTTAAGAGATAGTGATTTTGGAAATGATATAGGTAGTATTGAAAAAAGAGTTAGTGTTAATAACATTGGTTCAATGATAACAAATAAAGAAATCAAATTAGGAAATACCTATGCTGATGATTTTGTTGATTATAATACATTTGTTTCCAATAACAAATCAGTAGATAAAATTAGTGATTTACTTTCAAAAAATAAAAATAGATGTTATGAAAGATAGGTGGTTTATGGATATAAAAAAGACTGTAAAGAAAGTAAATAAAATTTTAAAAAATCATGAAGATTATAAAGATAATGAAGATATGAAGGTTCAATATATCTTATTAGATGAAAATAAAAAAATAAATGAAATAATTTGTTATGGTTGGGATGAAATGGTAAGGGTAGATTCTAAAAATTACGAAATCAATCCTATAGCAGAGTGGGCATATTCTTATGATACAGATATATTTGAAGAATTAAAGGATGGTAAAAGTATTGGGTATATGACAGCTGATGTTCATTATGATATATGGTGTAGAATAGATGAATGGTATCCAGAAGATATAAATTGTAAAGAGGGACTTGATTTATATATTCAATATTGTGATAAAAATGGAATCACAAAAGAATATTTAGATAAGTTGTTACAATTAGATACTCCAAATATAATGGATAAATTTACTACTTTAGAAATAAATCAAATATTAGAATATAAAGGATATATTGCCCATGTTATAAAATTAAATCCTGATAATAATCAAGAAAATATTATATATCTTTATAAAAATAACCAAGATTATGCTAATGGCAAGTATATAGAAGTTATAACTTTAAATCAATACAATATAAGAAAAAATATAAAAGCGTATATAGATAAAAACTATTCCCCAAAAATAAATGAAAATCCTAATTATGAGAGAGAAAAGGCGTATTTTACTTTTGTATTAGGATATGATCTCTTGCAAGATATGTTTAAAAATTCTACAGTTCAAGAATGTGATACGATTTATGATTTTTGTAATTATGAATCAGGAAAATTTTTAGAATCTAATGAATATTACAATCTTAAATTTTCTAGTTATCAAATGTTAACAGAATGGGTAGAAAAAAACAAAGAGATGATTTTTTCAGATTATAAAGTAAAAACTCATGGAGAACTAGAATTTTATAATGGTAATATAAAAATTCTAAATAAGGGATTTAGAAAAGACCAACCTGTTGCATTATTGGAAAAAACTATTAATGATAATACGAAAGAATATCTTGTTGCTTTTTATTATGAAATAACAGATGACAAAATATCTTGGGGTTATGCTTACTACTACGATAATAATAAATCGAAGGCAGAGCTAGATTATAAAAAAGCAATAAATGGGAATAATTTAGCTCATACTTTTGACAATAAAAAGGAGAATTGTTTATGAGTAGAGAGCTTTTTAAAAGTATGACATATAAAAATAATAAGGTTTATACCAGGCAATGTAGCAATAATATATATCCGAAACATTATTATTGTGAAGAAAATAAAAATTTTACACAGTTATATAATGAGTTAGGAGAAATTAATTTTGAAAAGTGGTTTTTGACAAATGGTTTAATGCAGGGAACTATCGAGGTTTTAAGTGGTAGTAATAAAATATTACGAAGACTAAATTATTTATCTAATTTATTGTGGAAAGATAAAACATTTATGAAATTGCATGATGAAAGAGATAATATTTTTATGAAATCATTATCTGCAAAAACATTTGAGGAAAAAGAACTATCAAATAAAGAGTATAAAAAACTAGAGGAAGATATTTTAACTTATATATCTTCCTTTTATGATAATCATAATTCAAAATACAGAGATTTATCAAAAGAAAGATAATTATAAGAAGATAGGAGATGAAAATATTGAAACAATATGATGACCAAAGAATAAATACTATATTAAATAATCTTGAATTTGATATTAAAAAAGATGAGGAATATAGTTATAGAGATATTAATTATGATATTAAGGAATTATGTAATAATGTTGATAAAGTTGTAGAATATGTCAAAAATGGGAAACAGGGAAAACTTTATCTAAACAGTAATATTTGGAATATATGTCTTGATTCACTTGTAGAAATACTTTCAATATATAATTTAAAACTTGTTGGCAGTGAGAGAGTTACAGAAGCAGAAGAAGTTGTTAGTATTAATGAATATATCAAGAGAGAATGCAAGAAACTTAATTTAGATTCCAAAATAGCAAATGGAGAAAATAAAAAATATTTGTATGAAGATGTTTTGAGTAAAATGATAAAGTACAATAATATAAAACCAGAACAAGCAAAAGATTTTTATAATCATTATGTGGAAAATAAACCTAAAGAAAGAGAACGATAAAAAATGAATAAAATTTTAGATAAATTAAGAAAAAATGACAGATTACAAAATAGTCTTGCACTTTATTTTTTGTACGAGTATGGAAAAATGAGTTTACTAGATGAAAATATTTATAATTCTATTAAAGAACGATCAAAAAATCAAAATTCAAAAAACAATATTATTACAGATGATTATATGTTGACATCTTTGGAAATTGCAAAAGAAATGTGCGGTTTAAGTTTAAATGATTTATGTAAATTCATTTATCAAGATGTCAAAGAACAAAAAAGACAGGAGAGGAAAGGGGAGAGATAATGGAAGTTAAAATTAATCGAGAGATAAGAAACTATACTGAAAGTGTATTTTTTGGATTGTCATTAAGGCAGTTCATTTTTTCTCTACTAGCTTGTGGAATGGCAGTATTGCTATATTTTATTTCCAGTAAGTATTTTAATAAAGAGATAACTTCTTGGATTTGTATTTTAGGTGCATTGCCTTTTGCAGGTTTAGGCTTTTTTAAATATAATGGTATGCCATTAGAACAATTTATCAAAGCATTTATAGTATCTGAAATATTAACTCCTAGAAAATTAAAGTTTGAATCAGAAAATATCTACTATGAAGCCATAAAACCAAGTATAGACCAAAAAGAAAGAGAGGAATTGAAAAGAAAATGATAAAAGCACTTAATAATATTCAAAAACAAGAAAAGGAAGATTTTAGTATTCCTAAAAGCATACAACAAGTAATACCAGTTCAAAAAATATGGACTAATGGTATTTTTTTAGTTGGTAAAAATAAATATTCATTAACTTATAAGTTTACTGATATTAACTATGCAGTTGCTTCAAAGGAAGATAAAGAGGCAATGTTTTTAGATTATTCAGAACTACTTAACTCTTTTGATAGTGGAGCAACTACTAAAATTACTGTAGCATTAAGAAGAATCAATAAAAAAGATTTTGAAAAAGAGATATTATTACCATTTAAAGAAGATGGACTTGATATTTATAGACAAGAATATAATCAAATGCTACTTGATAAAGCAATAGGTAGTAATGGTATGGTAAGAGAGATATATCTTACTGTATCTATAGTAAAGAAAAATTATGAAGAAGCAAAGAACTATTTTAGAAGAATAGGTAATGATATTGTTTCCCATCTTGCTAAATTAGATAGTAAATGTGTAGAGTTAGATGCTACAGAAAAATTAAGAATATTACATGATTTTTATAGGATAGGTGAAGAGGTAAACTATAACCTAGATTTAAAAGATATGATGAAAAAAGGACATAATTTTAAAGATTATATTTGTCCTGATGGTTTTTCATTTAAGGATGACTATTTTGAAATGGGTAAAAGGTTTGGTAGAGTATTATTTTTGAAAGACTATGCTAGTTATATCAAAGATAGTTTTATAGCAGAATTAACTGATATGAGTAACAATATGATGATGAGTATTGATGTTATTCCTGTTCCCACAGACGAAGCAGTAAGAGAGGTAGAAAATAGATTGCTAGGGGTAGAAACAAATATCACGAACTGGCAAAGAAAACAAAATGCCAATAATAATTTTAGTGCAGTTATACCTTATGATATGGAGCAACAAAGAAAAGAAAGCAAAGAGTTTTTAGATGACTTAACTACTAGAGATCAAAGAATGATGTTTGCTAATTTAACACTTGTAATAATTGCTGATACAAAAGAACAATTAGAGGCAGATACAGAAACAGTTTTGATAATTGGAAGAAAGCATCTATGTCAAATTGTTCCGCTTAAATATCAACAAATGAATGGACTAAATACTGCCTTGCCAATAGGAGTTAGGAAGATTAAAAATTTAAGAACACTTACTACTGAAAGTTTAGCAGTTTTAAATCCATTTAGAGTACAAGAGATAATGGATAGAGGTGGAATCTACTATGGAGAAAATGCAATTAGCCATAATTTAATTATGGTAAATAAAGCTAATTTATTAAACCAATCATCATTTCTACTTGGTGTTCCTGGTTCTGGAAAATCATTTAGTGCTAAAGAATTAATTGTCTTTTTAGCACTTTCAACTGATGATGATATTTTGATTTGTGATCCAGAGGGAGAATATTCAGCTCTTGTTAAAGCAATGGGTGGAGAAGTAATAGGAATATCAGCAAGTAGTAAAGACCATATTAATGCTATGGATATGGCAGAAGGATATGGAGATGGTGCAAACCCTGTAATAGATAAATCAGAGTTTATACTATCTTTATTTGAACAACTAGATAAAAAAGGACTAGGTGCAAGACAAAAATCAATTATAGATAGATGTGTAGCTCTTGTTTATGAGGAATATAGTAAAACGAATCAAATACCAACATTAATGACTTTAAGAGAAAAATTATTAGAGCAACCAGAAAGTGAAGCCAAAGAACTTGCATTATCATTAGAATTATTTACAGATGGTTCTTTAAATGTTTTTGCTCATGAAACAAATGTTGATACAAATAGTAGAATTATTTCTTATGATATTTATAAACTAGGTAAACAATTAAAAACCATGGGATTATTAGTAATTACAGATGCAATGATAAACAGAGTGTCTGAAAACTATAAAAAAGGTAAGAGAACTCATATTTTTATTGATGAAATTCATGTTCTATTTGAAAACGAGTATTCAGCAACATTTTTCAATTCAGCTTGGCGACAATTTAGAAAAAGAAATGCTTATCCTACTGCTATAACTCAAAATGTAGAATATCTTTTATCTTCTGTTGATGCTTCTACCATGTTATCCAATAGTGAGTTTATAGTTATGCTTAATCAAGCTACAACTGATAGAAAAGAACTTGCAAAACTCCTTAATATTTCTGATGAACAAATGAGTTACATTACAAATGCTGATGCAGGATGTGGGTTAATCCGCTATGGTAGTTCACTTGTACCATTTATTAATAGATTTCCAAGAGATACAAAATTGTATAGACTTATGACAACAAAGCCAGGAGAATAAAATGGCAGACATTAAGACAAGAAATATTGTAAAAGGAACAATAAAAACGATTGATAAAAGTGTAGTAGCAACTGAAAAAACAAAAGACAATATTGTCAATGTTAAAAATAAAAGTGAAAGTGCTACTAATCCAGAAGAAAGAAATGCCAATGAGTATGCTACAAATAAAATAACAAATGCAGGTAAAGTTATTGTTGATAATTCAGGAAAAATCAAGAAAAAGGGAAATGACTCAGTTAGAACAACAAAAGAAAACTTTGTAAAGGCAAAGCAAAAAGTGAGAACAATAAAAACTAGACTATCTGAAAAAAAGAAAATAAAGCATACAACTAAAGGAATTAAAGCAAGTAGTAAAGTAGCAAAGAAAGAAGCACAAAAAGTTGCTAAAGAAACAGTAAAGGCTTCACAAAGGGCAATGAAATTGGCTAGAGAAACTGCTAAAAGGACATATCAAGGGGCAAAATTAACAGTAAAGACAACAATTTCAGCAATAAAAGCAATTATAGCTGGAACAAAGGCTTTGATTTCTGCTTTAATTGCTGGCGGTTGGATTGCTTTAGTAGTAATTATAGTTATTTGCTTAATTGGTCTTTTAGTTGGATCAATATTTGGCATTTTCTTTTCTGGAGAAAAATCCAGTCCTAATGCTATGACTATGCAAGATGCGATAGTTGAATGTAATCAAGAATTTTCCGATAAATTAGAATCTATCCAAAACTCTAATCCTCATGATGAGTATGTTTTAGATGGTAATGTAGCAACATGGAGAGATATTCTAACTATTTATACAATAAAGCAATCCAATGGTATCAATGAACAAGAAGTTGTTACTATGAATGATGCCAAGAAACAAATTTTAAAAGATATATATTGGGATATGAATATTATTACATCAGAGGTTAAAGATGAAACGGTAACAGTACAGGGAGTAAATACTGAAGAATTACCTAAAGAGGTACAAAAGAAAGTATTACACATTAAAATTGATTCTAAAACTGCTGAAGATATGAAAAATGTGTATCATTTTAATCCTAATCAAATTAAGCAATATGATGAATTATCTAGTAATGAATATGCTTCATTATGGAATAATGTTGTTTATGGAATGGACTCTGGAGAATATATTAACTGGAAGCAAAAAAATGCTCCATGGTCAGCAATTAGAATTGGTAATACAAGTAGTACCATAAGTGATATAGGTTGTTTGGTAACTTCTATTGCAATTCTTATTCAAAAATCTGGTGTTGATACAAATAATATAAGTCCTTTTAATCCAGGAACATTTGTTGAATCACTTAATCAAAATAATGGTTTTGATACAAAAGGCAATTTAAGTTATGCTCCAATCAGTAAAGTGATTCCAAATTTCAAATATGTTGGGAATGTTAATTTAAGAGGAAAAACTAGAGTAGATAAATTAGCACTTATTTCACAATATTTCAATGATGGTTATTATTTGACTGTTGAAGTAAAAGGAGCAACAGAGGGTAGTCAACATTGGGTAGCAGTTATTGGTATCAATGGTAATAATATTGTAATGGTCGATCCAGCAACAAATCATACTGATATGTGGAGTGCTTATGAGTTTAGTAAAACTTCACAGTTTAATTATTTTAAAACCAATTAAAAGAGTGTTTTTGCACTCTTTATACATATTATATATAAACAACTTTGTACTAATAGTCGCTTATTTAAATAAAATATTTAAGATATTTCTTTTTGTTTGTAAATGATTTAAACATTTTTGAGTAATTATTAATATATGTATTGACGAATTGTTCTTCAAAATCTTTGATAGTATATTTTTTACTCTTACTTTTTTCTTTTCTTTTTAGATAGTCTTGGAGTTCATCTTCTATATTTTTAAATAAATCTGTTGAATCTCCTCTTCCTCTCTGAGAAAAGACAATATTAGATAATAGATTTAAAATATTTGTGCTTTCTTCTAAATCATAATCATTAAGTTTTTTCAAAGGAATATTATTCTCTATTAGAAATGACTCTATTTGGGGTATATATTTAGCATTTTTAATAAAATTACCAATAATAATTTTATATATGTACTCTTTTATATTTTTATTTGACTTTAAATCAAAACATAAATAAGGATCATCACAAGTACAACTATACAAATCATTTAATTCTTTTCTATTACCTTTTATTATTTCTCTTATAATGAATTGAAATGGTACTATATTGTTAAAATACTTTTTCATACATTTTATAAACTCGTTTGTATAAGATAAAAATTGTTGAGCTGTGATATTATTTTCTTTTGGTATTACTCTGAAAGAAAATGATTTTTCCTCAATTCTATCAACTTCTGCATATAAAACACTATGTAATAGGTGATATATATCCATTTCATAATCATATCTTTGGTGGAGTAACTTATATCTTAATAATTCTACTTTTTCATCAGTTGACATATGTTCTTCTCCCTTTCAGCTAATTCTTTTGAGCTTATGTATTTATCATAACCTGGTACTTCTTTTTTATCTCTAAAAAAACTACAATTACTACAGTTTTTACAACTTAAAGCATTGCATTTGGTTTTTGAAATCCATGCAAAGCACATAAATTTTTCTTCTTGTTTCATTGAAGTCCTCTCTTTCTAGTTTTTAACAAGATATTTACTGTATCTTGTAAGTTATATGTTTTTTTGAATTAACGAATCTATTTGACAATAAAACACTTTCTTATTGTTTTGATATTAGTCATGTCTATATAACTCTTCATTTTCTTTCATAGCAAATAAAGTCATAGGAACTTGTGATGCTATATCTTTTAAATTAAGTTTTGTTTGAAAATAAGTTTTTTGATAAGGGGTAAGTCTTATATAGTATTCATTTTTTTGCTTAACAGTTTTGATGATATAGGTGTAGTTATTAAATCTTATTTTCCAATAGTCTTTTTCATAAACAATAAGATGATTAGTATTTTTATACTTTTTTTGTTCTTTTTTCATATAGCTATTAATTCTCATTTTATATAATTTATTTATCATATTTCTTATTTATTTGTTATCCCTCTTATTGCGATAGTTTTGAAATAATTTTGTAATTATTTAGTAAAATATTTGCATACTATTATTGGTAGTGTAGATGCGAGGTGGTAAAGTGCAACTTAAAGCTACAGATTATACTGCTGATGAGATTCTTAAAATTATGCGTGAGTGGACTGGACTCACACAAAAGGAATTTGCAGAGTCAATATATAGAACTGAAAGAAATATTCAATCCTATGAACAGGCAGAAAGACAATGGACAGTTGAAACTTTATTACAAATTGCAAGAACACATGGAATAGATATTACAATTTCCAAAGATGCAAAAATTAACACAAATAAAGGTTAGTACAAATGAAAAATTCACCTCACTTTCTTTCATAATACAATAAATATAACATAGTAAAAAAAATGTAGCACAAAACAAGAGAGAATTTATCAAAAAAACTCCTTTTTGTACTACTATTTTTTTATACTATAAGCCTATTTTAGAACATAGCGTCCCGAAAGTCAACGATTATTCAATATTCATTTAAAATTATTATAGGGTGATTCTATGAAAACAGGATATAATTTAACAACAAGATATGAGGAATTAAGACTTGATTGTGAATTAAAACAAGGAGATATAGCAAATGTTTTAGGTGTAAAAAGAAATACTTACTCCAAATGGGAAAATTGTATAAATGATATGAAATTAGATAAAAGTAATGCTCTTGCCAACTATTATCAAACTTCTTTAGACTATTTACTTGGTTTATCTCATGTAAGAAATTTTATTCCAGAACATTACAAAATTGATTATAAAAAACTCGTAGAGAGATTATTACAATTAAGAAAAGATAAGAAGTTAACACAAGAAGAATTAAGCAATAAACTTGGTTTTTTACAAAGGACTTATGCTTATTATGAATCAGGAAAAAGAATACCTACAACTTTAAAATTGCTTGTTATAGCACAATATTATGACATATCGTTCGATTATTTAGTAGGAAGAACTGATAATAAGGAAATAAAATGAATCATATTTACAATTTGCTTTTTTTGATATAATTAAAGAGAAAGAAAAATAGCAAGTTTATAGGGCTGATTGTCCTATTTTTATTTTTTTATAGTATTTAAAAAAAAATCATGCTACAATATTTTACGATTTTTTGGAGGACTTTATGGAAAATAGATTACAAAAAATAATAGATTTGATTGATACTAAGTATAGTGAGCATTTAGATAGACCAATTAACTTTCCTAATGCAGATTTATATTTGATAATTCAAAATATTAATCCGAAAAGTAGATTATATATATTTAAAGAAATAAGCTCATTGCTTACAGATGAAGATTATTGTTTTGGATTAAGAACAGCATATACAAAAACATCAGGTTTAAATAATGAAGATGCAAAAATAACTTTAGATGAAATATTAGACTTATTTAAAAATGCCAATTTAAAAGTATTAATGGATTTAGATTATGAAGTATTTAACAACTTGCCAGAAATAGTAACAATTTATCGTGGAACATCTCAAGGTAATAGCAAGAAAGCAATATCATGGACTATTGATAAAGATAGAGCTATTTGGTTTTATAAGAAATATGATTCAAAAGGAACGGTCTTAGAAGCAAAAGTAAATAAAAAAGATATTATATGTTATTTAGATCAAAATGCTTGTGGTGAAAAGGAAGCTGTAGTTGATTTCAAAAAGATATATGATGTTAAGGAAATTTCCAAAGAAGAAATGGACAAGGAATTAGATTTTAAACAATTTCAAAATGGTAATGTGAATACAGATTATGTGGTAGAAGCAACACAATGGTTTTTACAGACATTAGCAAAAACTGGATTTATACCAACAATGGAATTAGCAACAGAAGTTTTTAAAGTGTATCAATCTGCTGGAAAATATAAATCTAATTATGTAATACATTTTCCTTCTGGAGAGAAAATAAAACTTTATGATATTTTAGAACAAGTAGGTTCTAAATCCAATTAATTTGCTATGATACATCTATCATAGCAAGAATAAAAACTATTAAGTTTTATAGAAGCATTACAAATTAAAATTTATAGAGTAGATTGTATTCAATATTTGTTATTAATTGATATAATGCTAATTATGTTTAATTATAATAAATACAAATTATTATCAAAGAGATTATCAACAAAGATAGTCTTTTTTTGATGAAAAAATACATTTTTGTATGAAATTAGACAAACCTTACTGAATATGACAAAATTTGCAATATTTATGTCGTATAATGTGTTTGAAAATTACCTAATGGATAATAAGAAAGAGTAAAAGGTAGTATATAGTAGTGGTAAAATAGCCCCTTCTTTATTACGAAAGCAAACCAAAATAATGTAGTATTTAGCTTTTATAAAAGGTGATTAAGAAGAGGTTGCCTATGATTGCTGAATACGAAGATGGAGAAAAAAGAATTTTGAATGAGAAAGTCGAGCATTTTCCTTTGTTTGAGGGAGTAATGCTCGGCTTTTTTATTTTCCTTTGCATAGGTAGGTTATTTAGGTGTAGAAGTCCACCACTAATCAATTTGATTTAAAAAATTTCAAATTGATTGGAGGATAACTAAAATGGCAAAAATGCCAAAAAGAAATAAAAGTAAGGATAATCCTTATACACTAGATTTTGATGAAATAAGTAATATTTATACAGTTGAATTTACTGATAATAAAAAAATTATTCATAAGGTTGAAATATCAGAAGAAGTATATCATGCATTTGATAAATTTGAACTTGAAGATATTTCTCAAATACATAAATATAGAAGTCATATAGAACATTCAGAAGTTTATGAAGATTCTTTAAATAATAGAAGAATGGACAAGCCCCTTTCTTTAGAAGAAGAGGTTGAACAAAAATTGCTATTAGAAGATATAAAGAAAGCATTTAATGTACTTACTGAAACACAAAAAAGAAGATTTAAGATGTATTACTATGATGATATGAATTTCAAACAAATTGCTGAAAAAGAGAGTTGTGATGAATCATCAGTTAGGGAAAGTATTTACAAAGGAATTGAAAAAATTCAAAAAAATTTAAAATAATACCCCCTATAAATGCTTTTAAACTGCCAAACAAGTGAGAAGAGTATTTTTGCTCTTTCTCACTTGTTCTTTTATTTAGAACAAAGTTCTTTGACAATTTATTATCTAGTCATTAAATACATTCCTATTATTTTAAGCACTTTAGTAAGTTCGCTTGTCGATAAAAGCTTGACTATAAATGTTAGGTTGCTCCTAATAATGCGAGGATGAATAGTAGGTATAATGATACTTTCGCATAGCCACAGACCAAATCAATGGGTGCGACTCTGTGAGAACCACAGGGAGGTTCAAGTCCTATGGAACTATTTAGCAAATAGTCATTTAATGATTCCCAGTGTTGAGGGGGTAGGAACAATATTAACACATTTAATATATATAGATTTTGAATACCAGTTGGGGTTAGTGAAATAGTAATTATTTATATTTTAGCGAACTTTATTAAACAACTGGTATTTATACATAAAGAAAGGATTTTTAAGATGTTAAATAGATATAGAGTTAGATTAACAAAAAAATATGATTTTGATTTAGATGGAACATCTGAACAGGATATTCGTGAACAAGTTATTTATATTAGTGATGAAACCCAAATTTTAAAATTACCAGAGGTTAGAAAAAATATAAAAATAAGAATTAAAAAAATACATGAGAGGAGAGATGTTGATGAAAAACATAGTTAGAGGAGCTTTATTCTATGCAGATTTAGATCCAATAATAGGTAGTGAACAACAGGGTATAAGACCTGTTTTAATTATACAAAATGATTTAGGTAATAAATATAGTCCAACTGTATTAGTTGCTCCAATATCAACTAGAAAAGATAAGTTATTGCCAACTCATATATTAATAAAGCAGTTTGACAAATTAAGACATGATTCAATTATTCTATTAGAACAAATAAGAGTTTTAGATAAAACAAGACTAAAAGGGTATATGGGTATGCTAGAACATGAACAAATGAAAGAGGTAGAAAAAGCAATTTCTATCTCTTTTGGTTTGGAATAAAAAAATTACAAATGAAAAAATTTGTACATTGGTAATTATTTTTTAAAACTGGTATCTTTTATACGAAAGAGCCAGTATCAATATGAAAGGAAATAGATGAATACTGAAAATAAAAAAGTATATAGCATATCTGAAGTACAAAAACTTTTAGGACTTGGAAGAACAAAAGCATATAAGTTTTTAGAAGAAGTATATAAAAGGCAAAAACCTTTTAGAGTAATCAAAATTGGAAAGTTATATCGTATTCCTAAAGATTCCTTTGATCAGTGGCTCAACAATAATTGAAAGGAGTTTTAACTATGTCAAAAGGAGAAATTAAAAAAGGAAAAAGTGGAGTAGCATTTTTTGAATATACCTCATGGTGTCATAGATATAAGGTTCTTGAAAAAAATGGGAAAGTAAAATATCTAAAATTAAAGGGTTTTAAAACTGAAGAAGAGGCAGTTGAAAGCTATCGTAAGTATGAAAAAGAATTTGAAGAAGCACAAAGAGAGTTTTATGTTACTGTTGATAAAGAAATAATGTTTAAAGATTATTTAATCTATTGGTTTGGACATATTTATTATGAAAGAGCTTCGTCTAATACTAGAATTGTTGGTGCATATATTGTCCACGATTTAATAGTTCCTAATATCGAATACAATTTAAAAATTGGTATGGTAACAACTGACTATTTAGATGAGATAATAGAAAAAGCAAGTAAGATGACTGAATCGGGTGGTTACTCTTCAAGAAATATAATTATTATGGCTATGAAAGATGCAGTTACAGGAGGATATATTACTTATAATCCTGCCTTAAATACAAAATTGTATAGAAGACCAAAACCAAAGATTAGAGTTTTAAGTGAATCCCAAATAAAAAGACTACTAGAGGAAGCAAAGAAAACAAATTGGTATTTAGAGATATTGTTAGGATTATTTGTGGGACTTCGTAAAGGAGAAATACTTGGGTTAAAATCAACAGACTTTAACCAAGAAAATAAAACTGTAAGAATAGAAAGACAAATCGTTAGAGAGGGAGAACTAGTAGAGAATAGTAGTCAATTAATAAATTATCGACTGGTTGAAAAAAATCCCAAAACAGATAATAGTATTCGTTGCTTAAAAGTACCAGATTTAATAATGGAAGAATTAAATAAAAGAAATTCATTAATTAATAATAATAAAGTAAGTCTAGGAGATGAATATGAGGAACATGATTATATAAGTTGTCAAGTTGATGGTAAGTGTCATTGTTTAAATGCTATGAATTCAGCTTTAACAAAATTATGTAATAAATTAAGTTTACCTCATATATCAGTTCATGGACTTAGGCATATGTGTGCAACAATATTATTGGAAGAGGGAGTAACCTTACCTAAAATATCTGCTATGTTAGGACATACTTCTATTCATACTACTTTTGAATATTATTGTGAGGTTATGGATGAAAAAGAAAAAATATTATCATTTATGAATGATTTATTTGCTATAGAGGATGGTGTAGAATATGTTGGATAATGAGTTATTTAATAAAACATATATAGATTACAAGTTATATTCTGTTATTAAATTAAAAGATAAATATGGTTTTAGACTAAAATTATTTTTTAATGATGATACAGAAGATATGATACAAATTGGTGGATTTACAAAGAAAAGTGAGGCAACTGCTGAAAGAGATAAAGTTGCCTCTCAACTTATTAATCATACCTTTGTAGTTCAACCCAAGATTAAGTTTGAAGTTTATATGAGATATTGGCTTGATAAAGAAATAAAACCTGGAAAGTATAATACTTATATGTCATATAGAAATGTTATAGAAAATTATGCTATTCCATTTTTAGGTAATCTTAATCTAATACAGATTAATATGGGACATATTCAAAAGTTTTATAATGATACTGCTAGTAAGTATGAATCTATAGCAAGATTAGCAAAAACAATTATGCAAACAGCAATGAAATATGCTAAAGATAAAAACTTGATAGAAGCTGATCCAACTGCTAATATATCTTTACCTAAAACCATTGAGAAAAAGGAATATAAAACAGTAGTTATTAAGGAAGAACAAGTATTAAATGTAGAACAAATAAAAACCTTAATAGAAGCTAGTAAATCGACTCCCATTTATTTGCAAGTTCTATTTGCAGTCTTAATGGGATTAAGGAAACAAGAGATTAATGGCTTAAAATATACTGATATTGACTTTGTTAATAGAAAACTATATTTGAGAGTACAATTAGGAAGAAAAACAAGTGATACGATTGATGATTGTCCTAGAAAGATGCTTACTAAACAAGAAATCGAATTAAAGTCTTATCATAGTGAAAGAGTGTTAGATATTCCAGATATGGTGTTTGAAGCAATCTTAAATGAAAAGCAAAAATATGAAAGAAATCGAAATAGAAGAATTAATGATAAACATAACCCATTTTATGACCATAAGTATATATGTTGTTCTACTTATGGAAAACCAAGAAGTAAAGACTTTCATAGAAGATATTATTTAAAATTATTAAAGGATAATAACTTGCCTAATATTGGTTTTCATGATTTAAGGCATACCTATGCTACACTATTATTAATTAATAATTATGATTTAAAGGCAGTTTCAGAGTTATTAGGTCATGCTTCTACCATTATCACATCTAATGTCTATTTTGATAAAAATAGGTTAATAATTGATTGTACAAGTGAATTAAATAGTTATATTGATAGAGTTAAACCAGAAGAAATATTACACAATTTATTGACACCAATAGTAGAAGATTTGGACACGAATTTAATGATTAATAAATATGTATAAAGAATAGCAAAAATGATAAAAATAATTACAAGGGAACATATAGGTGTTTCCTTGTTTTGTTTTAAAATAAGTGTTAAAATATATTATTAGAAATTGGCTCGTATCATGTAGTGTTATTTAGTATCATTTAGTAAATTTGTGGCCGACATTCGTGTCCAAGCAAAAAAGTCAGATTTTGAAGCACTAAAAATTAGTCAGGACACGAATTTTTGAATTTTGGACACGAATATTCTGGCTGACTGTAGTCGTAATAAGGAGGGCAAAATGTTTAAATTAGTATCGAAATATGAACCTGCAGGAGATCAACCAAAAGCAATAGAAGAACTAGTAAAAGGAATTGAAGAAGGCAAGAAACACCAGGTTTTACTTGGTGCAACAGGGACTGGTAAGACTTTCACAATAGCAAATGTGATAGCAAGAACGAACAAACCAACCCTTGTTTTGGCACACAATAAAACTCTTGCAGGACAACTTTATTCGGAACTCAAGGAGATCTTCCCAGAGAATCATGTATGTTATTTTGTATCATATTATGATTATTATCAACCAGAAGCATATGTAGCTAAAACAGATACCTACATAGAGAAAGATGCTTCAATCAATGATGAAATAGATGAACTAAGACATTATGCGACTTCTTCACTTTTAAATAATAAAGATGTTATTGTAGTATCATCAGTTTCTTGTATATATGGAATAGGAGAAATAGAAGAATATCAAAAAAAGATGCTTACTTTAAATGTTGGTGATATAGTTGATAGAGATGTAGTATTACAAAAATTAGTTGAAATGCTATATGAGAGAAATAACTTAGATTTAAAAAGAGGTAGCTTTAGAGTAAAAGGAGATGTTTTAGAACTAGTACCAGTAAGTCAACATGGAAAAGGTATTAGAGTAGAATTTTTTGGTGATGAAATAGAAAAAATAAGTGAATTTGATACTTTAACAGGTAGTATCTTAGTAAACAAAAAAACAGTATCAATATTTCCAGCTAGTCACTTTGTAACAAGTGAAGACAAACTTAAAATAGCTATTAAAGATATTCGTAAAGAACTAGAAGATAGATTGGAATATTTTAAAAGTAATAATAAATTATTAGAATATCAAAGATTGATGGAGAGAACTAACTATGATTTAGAAATGCTTGAAGAAACAGGATTTTGTCGAGGAGTAGAAAACTATTCAAGACCATTAGCTCTAAAAGAACCAGGAGCAACTCCTACTACATTAATAGATTTTTTTGGAAAAGATTTTTTACTAGTTATTGATGAATCACATGTTACAGTTCCTCAAATTAGAGGAATGTTTAATGGTGACCAAGCCCGTAAGAAAGTATTAGTAGATTATGGATTTAGATTACCTAGTGCTATGGATAATAGACCCTTAAAATTTAATGAATTTGAAGATAAAATAAATCAAGTTATATTTGTATCAGCGACTCCAGGTGAATATGAACTTGAAAAAACAAATAATAAAAAAGTTGAACAAATAATTCGTCCTACTGGCTTATTAGATCCACCTATAGAAGTTAGAACATCTAAAAATCAAATCGATAACTTAGTAGAAGAAATAAATAAGCAAATAGAAAAAAATGAGAGAACTTTAATAACAACTTTAACAATTAGAATGGCTGAAGAACTTACAACATACTTAAAAAAATTAGACATAAAAGTTGCTTATCTTCATAGCGAAATAAAAACTTTAGATCGTTTAAAAATAATTAGAGATTTACGTTTAGGTAAATATGATGTATTAGTTGGCATAAACTTACTTAGAGAGGGATTAGATATACCAGAAGTTAGTTTAATAGCTATTATGGATGCTGATAAACAGGGATTTTTAAGAAGTGAAAGAAGTTTAATTCAAACAATAGGAAGAGCAGCAAGAAATGCAACTGGTAGAGTTATAATGTATGCAGATACTATTAGTGATTCTATGAAAATTGCAATTTCAGAAACCGAAAGAAGAAGAAAAATACAAGAAGAATATAATAAAGAACATAATATTGTACCAAAAACAATTATAAAGGAAATTAGAGAAGTAATTAGTAATGTAGAAGAAAATAATCAAAAAGAAAGTCCTAAAATGAGTAAAAAAGATAAAGAAAAACTAATGTTAAAAATAGAAACCGAAATGAAAGAAGCTGCAAAGAATTTAGACTTTGAAAGAGCTACAGAACTTAGAGATATATTATTTGAAATGCGAAGTGAAAATAAGTAGTTAAATATTAAAATTTAAGTTGAGGATAAAGTATTACATATGTTATAATAATAAAAGGAGTTGGTAATATGAAACAAACTGTTATAAATCCAAAAATATCTCCTAAAAAAGAAATAAATCGTTTCCTTGATTGGTTAATACATATGATATCATATGCCATTATTTTAATAACTGTATCAATTATATTTAAAAAAACAATTCATATAGATAGTAATTATTTTGGAATATGGGGATTATTTGCTGCTATAATTATATATTTATTAAATAAAACAGTAAAACCTATTATTGTTTGGTTAACATTACCAATAACAGGACTTACTTTAGGATTGTTTTATCCTTTTATTAATGTTTTTATTCTTCATATAACAGACTGGATTTTAGGTTCACATTTCGAAATAAATGGTATATTTTTTGCCTTTATAGTAGCTGTTTTAATATCAATTATGAATGTATGTATGGATATACTAATAATAAAACCAATATTAGATAGAGGTGATAATTAATGAATCCTATTGTAGTCCAAATAGGAAATATAAGAATATATTGGTATTCTTTAATTATGCTTATCGCAATATTAACAGGCGGATATCTTGTTCTTAAAGAAGCTAAAAAAAATAAAATTTCAGAAAATTTTATAATTAATTTGTTTTTTTATATAATACCAATAGCCTTAATAGGAGCTAGACTATATTATGTTATATTTAATTTAGACTATTACATGCAAGACTTTATAAATATATTTAAAGTATGGGAAGGTGGTCTTGCTATACATGGAGGTATACTAGCAGGACTTATATTTGTGATTTTTTATACTAAAAAACATAAAATTAGTACATTACGTATTCTAGATATTATAGTAGTAGGCTTAATTATAGGTCAAGCAATTGGTAGATGGGGTAACTTTTTTAACAGTGAAGCCCATGGTATGGTAACAACACTTGAACATCTTCAAAAACTTTTTATTCCTGATTTTATAATTAAAGGAATGAATATAGGAGGTATTTATTATCAACCAACCTTTCTTTACGAATCAACTTGGTGTTTAATAGGTTTTATACTTTTAATTTTAATACGAAAATTTAACAAATTAAAAGTAGGACAATTAACATCAATATATATGATTTGGTATGGAATAGGTAGATTTATAATTGAAGGAATGCGTACAGATAGTCTAATGTTAGGTAATTTAAGAATAGCTCAAATAGTATCTTTATTAATGATAACTATTGGAATAATAATATTTCTTAAAATGAGTAAAGGTTCTTTATATAATGGAGATGATAAAGATGAATAATTATGATTGTATAGTAATTGGAGCAGGAGTAGCTGGAATGACATCTGCTCTTTATTTAAAAAGATCAAATATAAATGTTTTATTATTAGAAAGAGAAATGCCAGGTGGACAATTAAATAAAACAACAGATATTGAGAATTATCCAGGTTTTACTAGCATTAACGGAACTGATTTAGCTTTATGTATATATGAACAAATAAAGAAACAAAATATTGATTATAAATATGGTAATGTAATAGAAATTATTGATTCAAATAATTTAAAAATAGTTAAAACTAATAAAGATGAATTTAAAACGAAAAATATTATTTTAGCAACTGGACGTATTCCAAGAAAATTAGGACTTTCAAATGAAGAAAAACTGATAGGACATGGTATAAGTTATTGTGCTATATGCGATGGAATGTTTTTTAAAGATAAAGAAGTTGCTATAGTAGGAGGGGGAGATAGTGCTTTAACAGGAGCTTTATATTTATCCTCTATAGTAAAAAAAGTATATATTATAAATCGAAGTGAAAAACTTAGAGCTACTAGTATTTTACAAGATAAAATTAAACAAAAAAATAATATTGAAATATTATTCAATAGTAAAATTACTAATATAAATGAAGAAAATAATAAGTTAGAAAGTATTCAATTGAATAATCAGAAACTAAAAATAGAAGGTTTATTTATATATATTGGTTTTGATCCTGATATTAACTATTTAAAAAATTTAAATATAAAAAATGAAAATGGATATATATTAGTAGATAAAAACATGGAAACTAATATAAAAGGAATATATGCCTGTGGAGATATAATAAAAAAGAATGTATACCAAATAAGTACCGCAATTGGAGAAGCAGCTATAGCTTCTACTTCAGTTAAAAATAATGAATACTAGTACTTATTATAATTTTTAAATAATAAATTAGGTTAAAAAAGTTAAAAGCAGTTATATAATTATATTAATATATTTAGTGACTAATACTTATTTAAATAATAACGCATAAATTCATATTTATTAGCAATTTGTTACAAAAACAATTAATTTTTTCTACTCAAATTTTTATATTTGTAAATCATAATGCTTGCAATTATTCATTATGCAATTTTATTATTGTGATTAAGAAATGTAATAAAATTAAACAAAAATTCTTAATTTATTAAGAATTTTTTAAATTATCTATTTCCTTTTGCATAGCATCAATTACTTTATTAATCATATTGATTTGTTCATTAACATCATTTTGATTGAATTCATTATTAGAATTTATGCCCTCTTTATTAATGTTACTATTTACGGTATGTTCATTAGAACCATTAGATGTGTTATTTCTATTATTAATTAGTTGTTGTTGTCCAGAATTAGTTGATAAAGTCTGTCCTATTAGCATAAACCAACCACCTAATGCATTTTGTTCAGCAGGTGTTGAATCATCAGCAAGCAGTAAACCAATAAGAAAAGCACTAGTTGTAAAAGCTTCAGCATTAATATTAGGAATTAATTTCATAAAGTATCACTCTAATATATAATATGTTTAAAAATTTATAAAATAATAAAAAGTTATATCTAACTTAAAAGAATAATGATATACTATAAATATAGATTAATTGGAGTGGTTAAATGGAATATTCACCTATAAAAATGCAAAAGAATTTAAATAATAAAAATTTTAATTTTAAAAAAAATTTTGGACAAAATTTTATTATCGACGAAAATATAATAAATAGTATAGTAAAAAAATCTGAAATAGATAGAAACACTTTAGTCTTAGAAGTTGGACCTGGTGCAGGTTCACTTACATACAAACTTTGTGAAAAAGCAAAATATGTATTGTGTTATGAAATAGATACAACTTTAAAAGAAATATTATCAGAAAACTTAAAAGACTATGATAATTACGAAATAAAGTATCAAGACTTTTTAAAATCAAATGTAAAAGAGGATTTAAAAAGATACTCATATGAAAAACTATATGTAGTTGCTAATCTTCCTTATTATATAACAACCCCTATTATTATGAAATTAATTGAGGATAATATCGATGTTGATAAGATAGTTGTAATGGTTCAAAAAGAAGTAGGAAATCGTTTTAAAGCAGAATCAGGAAGCAAGGATTACAGTTCTTTATCAATTTTCTTAAAATATTATTTTAAAGTATCGAAACTTATGGATATTAGTAAAAACGTTTTTATTCCAAAGCCTAAAGTTGATAGTATAGTAGTAGAATTTAAGAAAAATAAAAGTAAATTATATTTAGAAAATAAAGAACTATTTTTTAAATTAATAAGAGATAGTTTTAAACAAAAAAGAAAAACTTTAAGAAATAACTTAAAAGATTATAATTTAGGTAAAATAGAAGAAGTTTTAAAAAAATATAATATGGATTTAACTATAAGAGCAGAACAAATATCTTTAGAAATATTTGTAGAAATTTCAAATAATCTAAATAAATATAGACATATCTAGACATCAATATATAATAAAATATTATTGGTGATAGAATGCTTGAAATATTAAACAAAATAGTATGGGCTGTCGCTACAGCTCTTATTTTTATATCTGGAATTTATTTTACAATTAAACTAGAAGCAGTTCAATTTAATTTTAAAGAGATGTTTAAAAATTTACTAAAAAGAAATAACAAAAATTGTGGAATAACTCCAATTCAAAGTTTTTTAATGACTTTAGGTTCACGTATTGGAGTAGGAAGTATAGCAGGTGTTTCGCTTGCTCTTTATATAGGTGGACCAGGAAGTATTTTTTGGATGTGGGTTAGTGTTTTTCTATCAGCTTCTAATACATTCTCAGAAACTGTACTAGGTATTATTTATAGAAAAAAAGATGGAAGTGATTATAAGGGTGGGCCTCCATATTATATAAAATATGGATTAAATAAACCAATATTAGGTGGAATATATGCTATTTTAATATTGGTTAGCTATGTAGGAGGATTCGTTGGGATACAAGGCAATACTATTACAAAATCAGTAATAGATTTAGTTAATATACCACCATTTATTATTGGGGTAATATTAGTATTAGTAACTTCACTTATTATCTATGGAGGACTTAAAAAAATTGCTTCTTTTTCATCTAAATTAGTACCATTTATGACCCTTTTATATGTAGGTATCGCTATATTTATAAGTTTAAAAAATATAAACTTATTACCTAATATTTTTAAAGAAATAATCATATCAGCATTTTCATTAAAATCAATATATGGTGGATTTCTATATTCCTTAATAATTGGAATACAAAGAGGAATATTTTCAAATGAAGCAGGTCTAGGTACAGGAAGCATAACCTCTTCTACAGCATCAACTGATAGTCCAACTTCTCAAGGATATATTCAAATGCTTGGCATCTATATAACAACACTACTTATTTGCACATCAACAGCACTAATAGTAATGACTACAAACTATAAAGAATTAGTTTTAAATGATGTTAATGGAATAGAAATAACTAGTTATGCATTTAAATATCATTTAGGAAGCTTTGGTAATTTATTATTATTTATATCAGTTTTATTATTTTCATTTACAACAATCCTAACAGGTTATTATGATGGTGAATCAAGTTTAAAATATTTTTTAAAAAAAATAAAACCATATCATTTAAACATCCTTAAAATAATATCACTTTTAGTTTTATTTTTAGGTTGTATTTTATCATCAACCATTCTTTGGTCTTTAGTTGATATACTAGTAGCTTTTCTAGCTCTAATTAATATATATACTTTATTTAAATTAAAAGATGATATTTTTTATGAATTAGATATTTATAGAAAAAATAAATAAAACTATTATAATTTAAATAATTATATATATATTTTCTTTTGATAAAATTTATTATTTTAGTAGAAATAATTATAAGTATTTGATAAAATATTTATAAGGTTGTGATTTTATGATAAATAAAAAATGGGATATAATATTAGAAGATGAAGTTAAGAAACCGTATTTTAAAGAATTAGGTATATTTGTTAAAAATGAATATAAAAATAAAATATGTTATCCAGCATATGCTGATATTTTTAATGCTTTCAGATATACAGATTATGATGATGTAAAAGTAGTAATATTGGGACAAGATCCATATCATGGAGATAAAGAGGCTCATGGCCTTTCTTTTTCTGTACATGATGATGTACATAGACCTCCTTCACTTCAAAATATTTTAAAAGAATTAGAAAGTGATTTAGGAATTAAAAAAGAAGGTAATGATTTAACAGATTGGTCAAAACAAGGAGTATTTTTATTGAATTCTATTATGAGTGTTATAAAAGATAGACCATTATCACATAAAGATAAAGGCTGGGAAACATTTACAGATGCTGTTATATCTAAACTAAATGAAAGGGAAAAACCAATTGTATTTGTATTATGGGGAAGTTACGCTAGAAGTAAAAAAGTACTAATAACTAATAAAAAACATTTGATACTAGAATCAGTACATCCCTCTCCATTATCCGCTCATAGAGGCTTTTTTGGAAGTAAACCATTTTCTAAAATTAATAATTTTTTAGAAAAGAATAATATTGAAAAAATAAGGTGGTAGTTGAATTTATGTTAGATGCATACAATTTTTTAGTTAATGATTTAAAAATTAAATATGGAGATTTTCTAGTAGTAGCAGTATCTGGTGGACCAGATTCTATGTCATTACTAGATATACTTTTAAAGATAAGAAAAAATATAGAAATAGAAATTATTTGTGTACACGTTAACCATAACACTGGAAGAATGGGACAAACAGAAGAACAGAAATTTGTAGAAAGCTATTGTAAAGATAATCAAGTTACATTTGAAACAATGACTATTGAAGATTATGGAGATGATAATTTTCATAGTGAAGCTCACACAAAAAGATATAATTTTTTTAATGAAATAGTAAAAAAATATCATGCTAAATACTTATTCACTGCTCATCATGGTGACGATTTAATTGAAACTATTTTAATGCGTATAGTTAGAGGTTCTACATTAAAAGGATATAGTGGATTTTCTAAAATAGTACAGATGGATAACTATAAAATAGTAAGACCCCTTATAGATATAACTAAACAAGAAATAGTTAATTATTGTCAAACTAATAATGTACCTTATAAAGAAGATTCATCTAATAATAAAGATGTTTATACAAGAAATCGTTTTCGTAAATATATAGTTCCTGAATTTAAAAAAGAAGACAAAAATGTTCATCAAAAATTTTATAAATTTAGTAAGATATTATTAGAGTATAATGATTATATAGATAATTTAGTAAGTAATAAAATAAAAGAAATATATCCTGATAATATTTTAAATATTGAAAAATTTAAACAAGAAGATCATATTATTCAAATGAAAATAATATTTTATATTTTAGAACATATTTACCAAGATTATTTAATGCTAATAACTGATAGGCATGCTGAAATATTGTATGAATTAATTCATTCAAAAAGAGCAAATGCTTTAATACATTTACCTAATAATATACAAGCTATAAAAACATATAACAATTTAGTATTAATTCCCACACCAATGACAAATTACGAATATGAAATAGAAATAATTAAATTTGTTAATTTACCTAATGGAAAAAATATTGAAGTACTAGAAGAAAGTGATGAAACAAATAATTTTATATGTTATTTAGACAGTAATGAAGTAAAATTACCTCTTCATGTTCGTACAAGAAAAGATGGAGATAAAATGTATGTTTTAGGAATGGCAGGTAGAAAAAAAATTAACGATATATTTATTGATAGTAAAATATCTACTCAAGATAGGGAACTATGGCCAGTTGTAGTAGACAGTAATGAAGATATAGTTTGGCTACCAGGACTTAAAAAATCGAAATTTGATAAAACAAAAAGTGAAAAGTATGATATAATACTTAAGTATTATTAAGGAGGAAAAAAGCAATGAATAAAAATGCTGTGAAAAAAGGATTATTACCCTATTTAACTTTACTTCTATTTTTTATAGGAACAATAATTCTTATGGACACTTTAAATCAAAAAACAAATAAACTTAATTATGATAAGTTTATGAAATCTTTAAACAAAGGTGAAGTAACTGAATTAACAATTATACCTAGAAGTGGTGCTAGTGTATATGAACTAAAGGGAAAAATGAAAAATTATAACGAAAATGAAATATTTTCTCTAAAAGTTCCATTATCAGAGGAAATAATGGCTAAAATACTTGATAGTCAGGAAATATATAAATTTAAATTAAAAACAATAAATGATCCTGATTCAAGTATGTTTAAATTATTTCTATTCAATGTACTTCCAATCCTTATTATGGCTGGAATTGCCCTTTATTTTATAATGAAACAAATGGGCGGAGCTAATAAATCAATGGATTTTGGAAGAAGTAGAGCTCGTCTTAGCAGTGGTAATAAAAAAGTAACATTTAAAGATGTTGCTGGACTTACTGAAGAAAAAGAAGAGGTATCAGAACTTATTGATTTCTTAAAAAGTCCTGCTAAATTTCAAAAATTGGGAGCTAGAATTCCAAAAGGAGTTTTACTAGTAGGCCCTCCAGGAACAGGTAAAACTTTACTTGCAAGATCAGTAGCTGGTGAAGCAAATGTGCCATTTTACTATATAAGTGGTTCAGAATTTGTTGAACTATTTGTAGGTGTAGGTGCCAGTCGTGTTAGAGACATGTTTAAACAAGCTAAACAAACAGCTCCTTGTTTAATCTTTATTGATGAAATAGATGCAGTTGGACGTCAACGTGGATCAGGTATTGGTGGAGGACATGATGAAAGAGAACAAACTTTAAATCAATTATTAACTGAAATGGATGGATTTGGAGCTAATGAAGGAATTATTATTATAGCAGCAACTAATCGTCCTGATGTATTAGATCCAGCATTACTTAGACCAGGGAGATTTGATAGACAAGTAACAGTTAATCTACCTGATGTTAAAGGAAGAGAAGAAATATTAGAAGTTCATGCTAAAGGAAAAACCTTTGTTAAAGGTGTTAAACTTTCTAATATAGCTAAAAGAACAGTTGGATTTAGTGGAGCAGATTTAGAAAATTTACTTAATGAAGCAGCACTACTTACAGTAAGAAGAAATAAAGAAGCTATTACTATGGCTGAAATAGATGAAGCCCATGATAGAGTACTTATGGGACCAGCTAAAAAAAGTCACAAATATACTGAAAAAGAAAAGAAAGTTGTTGCTTATCATGAAGCAGGTCATGCTGTAGTAGGTATCAAATTAGAAGGTGCTAACGATGTTCAAAAAATAACAATAGTTCCTCGTGGAGCAGCAGGTGGATACAACTTAATGCTTCCAAAAGAAGAAACTTATCTTTCAACTAAAAAAGAATTACTTGAAACAATCAGTGGCTTACTTGGAGGACGTGTATCAGAAGAACTAGTATTTAATGAGATAACTACTGGGGCTCATAACGATTTTGAAAAAGCTACAAAAATAGCTCGTGCTATGGTAACTGAATATGGAATGAGTGAATTAGGTCCTGTTCAATTTGAACATCAAGAATCAAGTGTATTCTTAGGAAGAGATTATAATAAAAGTCAAAACTTCTCTATTCAAGTTGCTAATGAAATAGATGAACAAGTAAGAAAAATAATTCATGAACAATATGAAGTGACTAAAAAAATATTAAGTGAAAATAAAGATTTACTTGATTTAATAGCTAATACTTTACTAGAATATGAAACAATTACAAAAGAACAAATAGAATATTTAGTAGAACACGGTTGTATGCCTGATGAAGATGAAGAAAAAGATGAAAGCGATTTTAAAGAATTATCTTTAGAAGATTTAACTTTAACAGAACTTAAAGATTTAGCTAAAGAAAAAAATATAAAAGGTTATTCTAAAATGAATAAAGAAGAACTAATAAAAGAACTAGATAAATAATTTGGTTTTTTTATTAAAAAAATATTAATTTATTGACAACTTTTAATAAAAATATGATATAATTAATACATAGGTGCATGAAGAGTGGAATTTTCCACTCTTTAATTTATGGAGGATTTATGAATATAGTAGAAGAAGTAAGAATAATAATTGAACCCATTATCAATGAAAATAACTACATATTAGATGATTTAATGTATGTACAAGAAGGAAATACTAAATTTCTTAGAGTTATTATTGATAAAAAAGGAGTTATTGATATTGATGACTGTGTAAAAGTTTTTAAATTAATTGAACCAATAATAGATGCAAAAGACCCTATTAGTGAAAGTTATATATTAGATGTTTGTTCAAAAGAGAAAGGAAGTTTATAAAATGAACACAAAAGAATTTTTAAATGCAATTGATTTAATGGTAAAAGAAAAAGGTATTGATAAAGAAGTTATATTTGAAGCCATGGAACTTGCTTTAACTAGTGCATATAAAAAGAATTATAACAAACCTAATGTTCATGTTAATATTGATAAAGCAACAGGTGATATTAGGGTTTGTTCATATCAAAATGTAGTTGAAGAAATAGATTCAGAAAACAATGATCCAAGTACACAAATATTACTTGAGGATGCTAGATTAATAGTTCCAAATATAAATGTTGGAGAAACTATCGAAGAAGAAGTAGAAGTAAAAGACTTTGGAAGAGTAGCAGCAGCTACAGCCAAACAAGTAGTTATTCAAAAAATACGTGAAGCAGAACGTAATATTATCATTGATGAATTTGCTGAAAAAGAAAATGAGATGGTTGTAGGAACAGTTGAAATGGAAGATGTTCGCAATTATTACATCAATTTAGGAAGAACTCAAGGTATTTTACCTAAAACAGAAATAATTCCTAAAGAAGAAATTAAAATGGGTTCAACAATAAAAGTTTATATAACTAAAGTAGAAAATAACTCTAAAGGACCATTAATTTTACTTTCTAGAAATCACTATGGTTTTGTAAAAAGATTATTTGAATTGGAAATACCAGAAATTAATGAGGGAATAGTTTTAGTATATGGTGTTGCTAGAGAAACAGGAGTCAGAACAAAAATAGCAGTTGCTTCAGAAAATCCTAACATTGATGCAGTTGGAGCTTGTATTGGAGAAAAAGGTATGAGAATTGCTAATATATTAAAAGAATTGGGCAATGAAAAAATAGATATTATTCCTTATGATAAAGATGCTTCTAAATTTATCGAAAATGCTTTAAGTCCTGCTAAAAATTTAAGTGTATTTATAACAGATGATAAAAAAAGAGAAGCTCTAGTAGTAGTTGATGATGAAAACTTATCACTTGCTATTGGAAAAAAAGGCTTAAATGTCCGTTTAGCAAGCCGTTTAACTCGTTTTAAATTAGATGTTAAAACCTATGAACAAGCTTCAAATGAGGGAATAAATATAGTAAAGTAGGTGAATCATGAAAAAGATACCTATGCGTAGTTGTGTAGTAACAAAAGAAAAATTACCTAAATATGAATTGATACGTGTTGTTAGAACCCCTGATGGAAATGTCATAATTGATTTAAATGGTAAAGCTAATGGAAGAGGAGCTTATCTAAAAAAAGATTTAGAAGTGTTTGAGAAAGCTAGAAAATCAAAAATATTAAATAGACATTTAGAAGTAGAAGTAGATAATAGTATATTTGATGAATTAAAAAATTTAATATAAAGTAGGAGGTGCTTATTTATGATGAGTGTAAATGAATATGCAATTGATATAAATAAAACAACAGATGAAGTAATGAAAATGTGTGAAAATTTAGGCATTAAGGTTAATGATAGTGAAGATTTGTTAGATGAAGAAGCAATAACAGAATTAGATAATGCTTTTCAAAATGATGAAATAGATGAAGATATTGAATCAATAGAAGTAGTGGTTGATAATAAAAAAGTAAATAATGATAATGTTATCAATAAACAAAAATTAAAAAAGAAAGTTGATAATGTTAAAACTAAAAAAGATTTTGCTAATAAGAAAAAGGCAATGTATAAAAATAAAGAAAAATTAATTTCTAATACTCCAACTAATAATGAAAATATTATTCTATATAAAGAAAATATGACTATAGCAGAACTTTCTAAAGCTCTTAATATAAATAGTGGAGAATTAATTAAAAAATTATTCTCATTAGGAGTTATGGCTACTATAAATAATAGCATTACTTTTGAAAATGCTGAAATTCTAGTATTAGACTATAATAAAGAATTAAAAAGAGAAGAAACAGCGGATGTAACAAATTTTGAAGAATTTGAAATAATTGATAATGAAGAAGATCTAAAAACTAGACCAGCAGTTGTAACTATTATGGGACACGTTGATCATGGAAAAACAACTTTACTTGATACTATTAGAAAAACTGATGTAGCAGGTAAAGAAGCTGGAGGAATAACTCAAACAATTAGTGCTTACCAAGTTAATTATAATGGTAAAACTATAACATTCATCGATACTCCTGGACATGCAGCTTTCACAGAAATGCGTGCTAGAGGTGCTAATATAACAGATATAGTTATTATTATTGTATCAGCAGAAGATGGAGTAATGCCCCAAACTAAAGAAGCTATTGATCATGCTAAAGCAGCTAACGTTCCAATTTTAGTAGCAATCAATAAAATAGATAAACCAGATGCTAACCCAGAAAAGGTTACTCAAGAACTTACTGAATATGGACTAATGCCAGATAGTTGGGGTGGCGATACAATCTATACTAATATCTCAGCTAAAGTAGGAACTGGTATTGACGAACTACTTGAAAATATCTTATTAGTAGCTGAAATGCAAGAATATAAAGCAAACCCTAATAGATATGCTACAGGAACAGTAATTGAATCAAGACTTGATAAACACTTAGGACCAATCGTTACAGTTCTTATTCAAAATGGAACTCTACGTTTAGGGGATCCAATTGTTGTAGGACACGCATATGGTAAAGTTAGAACTTTAAAAAATGACAAAGGAGAAGAAATAACTCAAGCACAACCTTCAATGCCAGTTGAAATTACAGGTTTAAACGAGACACCATCTTCTGGAGATAGATTTATGTCATTTGAATCTGAAAAACAAGCAAGAAATATAGCCGAACAACGTAAAATTCAAGCTAAAATAAAAGAAAATGCTCCAAAACAATCAGTAAGTTTAGATGAACTTTTCTCTAAAATTCAAGAAGGTGTTAAAGAAATAAATGTTATAATTAAAGCCGATGTTAATGGTTCTAGTGAAGCAGTTAAAAATTCTTTAGAAAAAATTGATGTTGAAGGAGTAAAAGTAAAAGTTATAAGAAGTAGTGTTGGGGCTATTACTGAAGGTGATATTGTTTTAGCAAAAGCTTCAAATGCTGTTTTAATTGGATTTAATGTAAGACCTAACAATAGTATTAAAGATTATGCTAAAGAAAGTGGAGTTGAAATTAGACTTTATGATATTATCTATAAAGCAGTAGAAGAAATGGAAGCAGCTATGAAAGGTATGTTAGACCCTGAATATGAAGAGAAAGTAATAGGTAGTGCAGAAGTTAGAGAGTTATTTAAATTTTCAAAAGTTGGAACTATTGCTGGTTCTTATATAATAGATGGCATAATTAAAAGAGATGCTAAAGCTCGTATTATACGTGATGGCGTAGTAATATATGATGGTAATATTAATTCATTACAACGTGGAAAAGATGCTGTAAAAGAAGTTAAAAAAGGCTTAGAATGTGGTATTACCATGGAAAATTATTCTGATATAAAACAAGGCGATATTATTGAAGCTTATGAAATGGTTGAAATAAAAAGGTGATACTATGAGTATAAAAATAGATAGAATAGCATCAAATATAGTTAAAGAAGTAAGTTATATAATTGCTAATGAAGTTAAAGATAGTGATATTAGATTTGTAACTATTACAGATGCTAAAGTAACTAATGATTTGTCTTTTGCTAAAATTTATTTTACAGTTTTAGACGAAAATAGAAAAAAAGATACATTAATTGCTTTAAAAAATGCTAGTGGCTTTATAAGAAAAGAGTTAGCTGACAGAATAGATATTAGACATATTCCAGAATTAGAGTTTGTCTATGATGAATCAATTGCTTATGGCAAAAAAATAGAAAATATAATTGAACAAATACATGATGGAGACTAATTGACTAAATTAGAACTTTATGATATATTTAATTTATAATTTGATAGTGATAAATTAAAAGTAGTTATTTAAATAGTAATCAGAAAATTAGTGGTGATGAAAACTAATCAAGTTTAAATAATAAAATACAAATTTTGAATCAAAACGTTAACTGCGTTAAAGTTATAAAGAGCATAAGTTATTATGAAATAAGGTGGTACCGCGAGTTTTCGTCCTTATATTATAATAACTTTTTTTAGGAGGAAATATGGAATTAAATAGTTATATTGATCATACTAATTTAAAAAATACAGCTTTAAAAGAAGATATAAAAAGATTATGTGATGAAGCAATCAAATATCATTTTGCTTCTGTATGTGTTTTTCCCTGTTATGTACCATTTGTAAGCGAACTTTTAGAAGAAAGTAATGTAAGTGTATGTACTGTAGTAGGCTTTCCACTTGGAATGAATACACCAGCTACAAAAGTCTATGAAGCAATCGATACAATTGAAAATGGAGCTGATGAAATAGATATGGTTATAAACATATCAGCTTTAAAAAATAAAGATTATGATTATATTAAAACAGAAATAGAAGAGATTAGAGATGCTATAGATGGTAAAATATTAAAAGTTATAATTGAAACATGTTTACTTACAGAAGAAGAAATAATTAAAATGACTGAAATATGTAATGAAACATATGTTAATTTTATTAAAACTTCAACAGGTTTTAGTGAATATGGAGCAAGAATAGAAGATATAGAATTAATTAATAAATATCGTAACAATATTTTAGAAATAAAAGCAAGTGGTGGAATTAAATGTTATGAACAAGCAAATAGAATGATTGAAGCAGGTGCAACTAGAATAGGAACAAGTAATGGTGTAAATATTATGGATAGTAAATGTAGTTATAAACATATTCATTGTAAGGAGGATTAAAATGAAATTATATGATGAATTAGTTTGGAGAGGATTAATTGAAAATATAACAGATGAAAAATTGATTGAAAAAATAAACAATGGAGGATTAACTTTTTATATTGGTACAGATCCTACAGGAGATAGTCTACATATAGGTCATTATTCAACATTTTCAATGGCAACTAGGTTAAAAAAAGGTGGACATAATCCGATATTATTAGTAGGTGGAGCGACTGGTCTTATAGGAGATCCTAAACCAACAGCTGAAAGACCTATGATAACAAAAGAATTATTAGAAAATAATTATAAAAAGTTAAGAAAACAAGTAGAAGAATTATTTGGTTTTGAAGTTGTAAATAATTATGATTGGTCTAAAGATATTAATTTTATTGATTATTTAAGAGACTATGGTAAATTTTTTAATTTAAATTATATGTTAAACAAAGAAACAGTTAAAAGTAGACTAGACTTGGGAATTACTTATACAGAATTTTCTTATATGATAATGCAAGCATTAGACTTTTTATGGTTATATGAAAATAAAAATTGTACTTTACAAATAGGAGGTTCTGATCAATGGGGAAATATTACCTCTGGAGTAGAATTAATTAGAAAAAAAATAGGTGGAAATGCTTTTGGACTTACAATGCCATTAATTACTAAAGCAGATGGAACTAAATTTGGAAAAAGTGAAGGAAATGCCATTTGGTTAGATAAAGAAAAAACATCAAGTTATGAAATGTATCAATTTTTATTGAATGCTGAAGATTCTAAAGTAATCGAATATTTAAAAAAATTAACTTTCTTATCTAAGGAAGAAATAGAACAACTAGAAAAAAAACATAATGAAAATCCACATTTAAGAGAAGCACACAAAACTTTAGCTCATGAAGTAATTACCTTCTTACATGGTGAGGACGAATATAATAAGGCAGTTAAAATAAGTGAATCTTTATTTGGAGGAAGTATTAAAGAATTAAATTTAGAAGATATTATGGTAGGTTTTAAAGATGTACCACACTTTAATTTAAATGAAGATATTAATATACTAGATATGTTAGTTAATAATAATATTTGTTCAAGTAAAAGAGAAGCTAGAGAATTTATAAATGCTGGTTCAATTATTATCAATGATGAAAAAGTAACTGATGAAAATATGACTATAATTAGAAATATAGCAATTGAAAATAAGTTATTAGTTGTTAGAAGAGGTAAGAAAAAATATTATTTAGGAATTTTTGAATAATTAATTTGTATTTTTAATAAAATATGATAAATTGTATGTAGGTGGAAATATTCTATATAATAAAAAGGGATATGTATAACTTTTGTATGTTAAGTGTTTTCTCAAATTTTTCAATTAAAAAACGTCTAATCAATTCAATATGAATAATTAAGCGTTTTTAATTATACTTTATTCTTAGGTATAATGTCTAAAAGTAAAATTAAAATAACTAATATAAATATTCCAGGAATGCCTTTTTGCATACCTACTACTTGGGGGGGAACAACAGTTATAAATATCTCTATGCTAATTATATCAGATAAAAACACTTTTTGTAATAACTTGTAGTTAACTTTATAAAATATTAAAAAATACTGATTTGATTCAGTATTTTTTATCTATTGTAGAATTCAACAATTAATGATTCATTAATATCAGCATTTAATTCATTACGTTCTGGATATCTTACATAAGTACCAGCCATTTTACTTTCATCATAAGTAACAAATTCAACACGATTACTTATAGATTCTAATGAAGATTTAACAATAACTAAATCTTTATCAGATTCTTTAATAGCAATCACATCGCCTGGTTTACATCTATAAGATGGAATGTTAACGCTTCTACCATTAACAGTTACATGTCCATGATTTACTAATTGTCTTGCTCCTTTTCTAGTAGTAGCAAATCCAATACGATAAACTAAATTATCTAAACGACTTTCTAATAATTTTAAGAAATCTTCACCATGAACACCCTTTAATTTTCCAGCATCATTAAAGATTTTTCTGAATTGTTTTTCATTAATACCATACATAAATCTAACCTTTTGTTTTTCTTGTAATTGAACACCATAGTTAGATAATTTTTTACCACGTTTATTTCCGTGTTGCCCTGGTGCATATGGTTTTTTAGCTAATTCTTTACCAGTTTCAGTAGTAGAAAAACCTAAACGACGACTTTTACGATAAGTTGCTCCAGTATATCTTGACATAAAATCCCTCCTTCATTATTGCATAATCTAGAGAGTGTTTGGCCAAATTATAGGGTGTTTATTTTAATATCTTCACTTAGCAGCTTCAAATCCTATTTATAAAAGTTACACAATAACCCCTATAGGTAATAAACACATTATAAAATTCCAAAACACGCTGCTTTTTCATACGCATTTATAATTATATTATGTTTTTATATAATAGTCAATACCAAAAATTAAAAAAAGTCTTTATTTTAAATAGTTTTTTATTATAATTTTATCAACATTTTTTAGTTGAATAAAAATTTTATTAATATTAAATTTCTATAATAAAACATAATGTTAATTCAACAAAAACAATAATATTATATAGTTTTAACAAAAATATTAAAAAAAAGTGCAAAAAAAGTCGAATTTGTGGTAAAATTATAATAGCAGTAATAATAGTGAGGTGAGTATATGGATGGATTAATTTTAGTGATAGTAACAATATTTATTATATCAGTCATTTTAATAGTACTCATTCTTAACTTTATTCAAGCTAACAAAAATAAAAGTTTAAAGAAAATGTTAGAAAATTTAGATATAGAAAAAAATAAAATAGCAAGTACTCCAATTTTACCAGAGCTTGCAAAAATAGAATCCTATTTAAAAAATGAAAAATTAGAAGTTATGTATAATGAATGGAAAGAAAGATTAGATGATATAAAAGATAATCAAATTCCTAAAATTACTGATATGATATTAGAAGCAGATTATTCATTATCACAAACAGATTATAAAAATGCAATGTATAAAATAGCTAAACTAGAAATGGAAATATATAAAGTAAGAACTAATTCAGAGTTTTTGCTTAACGAAATAAAAGAAGTAACAACAAGTGAGGAAAGAAATAGAGCAATAATTACAAAACTAAAAACAAGCTATAGAGAATTATATCAAAGATTTAATGATACTAAAGCAGAGTATGGAGAAATTGCTGAATCTATTTCATTACAATTTGAAAACATAGCAAAAAGATTTGAAGATTTTGAAAAAATTATGGAAAATAATGAATATACAGAAGTAACTCAAATTATAAAAGCTATAGATGAAATGTTAAAACATATGGAAATAGTAATTAATGAAATGCCTTCAATAGTTTTAATGGCATACAATATAATTCCAAATAAAATAAGTGAAGTTGAAACCACATATGAAGAAATGAAAAAACTAGGTTATCCACTTGATTACTTAAATGTTGAATACAATATTGAAGAAGCTAATAAAAAAATTAGTGATATTATTAATAGAAGTAAAGTATTGAATATGGAAGATGGTTTATTTGAACTTAAAGTTTTAATGGAATATTTTGATGGTTTATTTAACGATTTTGAAAAGGAAAAAGTAAATAGAAAAGTATATGAAGAAACTAACTCTTCATTTAAAAGAAAACTTGATAGTATAAATGCCTTAGTTTCAGATATTTTTAATAAAATAGATGAAATTAAAGATTTATATAATTTATCAGAGGAAGATTTAGAAGTTTTAGGTAAGGTTAGAGAAGATTTAAAATCATTAAATGGTGATTATAAAGTTTTAATTGGTCATACAGGAAACAGTACATTTGCTTATTCGAAGTTAACTAAAGAAATTGAAAATTTAGTATTAAAATTATCTGTAATAGAAGAAAGCTTAGATAATACCTTAGATACAATTGGAAGTATGAAGGAAGACGAAAGCAGAGCACGTCAACAACTAGAAGAAGTTAAAATTATTTTAAAAAATTCTAAATCTAAAATGCGTGATTATAATTTACCAGTTATACCAAAAAATTACTATTTAGAACTTACTGAAGCAAAGAATGCTATTAAAGAAATAGTTAAAGAACTAGATAAAAAACCAATAACAATTGAAGTGTTAAATACAAGAGTAGATACTGCACGTGATTTAGTATTAAAATTATTTAGTAAAACAAAAGAGATTATGAAAACAGCAATGTTTGCTGAAATGTCTATAATATATGGTAATAGATATCGTTCTACAGTTGATGATTTAGATAAAAACTTAACTAATGCAGAAATATTATTTTATAAGGGTGAATATCAAAAATCTTTAGAACTTACAATCAATGCATTAAATAGAATTGAACCTGGAATATATGATAAACTACTTAATTTATATGGAAGTGAAAACAATCAAAATAAATGATTGTTTTTCTTTGCTAAAACACAATTAATTTGATATAATGCTTACGAAAGAAGTGATAGTTATGGAAAAAATAATTATGATTAAATATGGGGAACTTACAACAAAAAAAGATAATCGTTCCTTTTTTATAAAAAAACTAGTATCAAATATTAAAAATGTTTTAAAAGATTATGATTTTGAAATTAAATATGATCGTGTTAGAACATATATTTATACAAATAATAATTATATCGATGAAATAACAAAAAAATTAACTAAAGTTTTCGGAATTCATAGTATAGTAATTTGTCATAAAGTGAATAATAATACTGATGAAATAAAAGAAAATGTAATAAAAATTTTAAAAGAAATAAAATTTAATACATTTAAAGTAGAAACTAAAAGAGCAAACAAATCTTTTGAAATTCATACAATGGATTTTAATAATATAATAGGATCTTTAGTTTTAAAAACATTTGATTGCAAAGTAGATGTTCATAATCCTGATTTTGTTTTACATATTGAAATTAGAGATGATGGAACATATATATATACTAATGAAATTAAAGGAAGTGGTGGATATCCAGTTGGTATACAAGGAAAGGGATTATTAATGCTAAGTGGTGGTATTGATAGTCCAGTAGCTGGATATCTAGCTTTAAAAAGAGGAGTAGATATAGATTGTTTATATTTTGAAAGTCCACCACACACATCTTTAGAAGCAAAAAATAAGGTCATTAAACTTGCATCTATTATCAATGATTATTCAGGTAATATAAAAGTACATGTTGTACCATTTACAAAAGTACAAGAAACAATTTATAAAATGGTACCACCTAATTATATGATAACAATTATGCGTAGAATAATGTATCGTATAAGTGAAAAATATGCGAAAAAATTAAAATGCGATATTCTTATAAATGGTGAAAGTATAGGTCAAGTAGCTAGTCAAACAATAACTAGTATGAGTGTTATTAATAATGTAACTAATATGCCAGTAATTAGACCAGTAGCATGTATGGATAAACTAGAAATAATAGATATTGCAAATAAAATAAATACTTATGAAACAAGTGTTTTACCATTTGAAGATTGCTGTACAATTTTTGTGCCACGTCATCCTATTATTAATCCAAAATTAGATAAATGCTTAGATTATGAAAAACGATTTGATTTTGAATCATTAATTGATAAATGTATTGAAAATATTGAAGTAGTAAAAGATTTAAATTTTAATAAATTTGAAGATTTATTATAAACCATTTTTTACCATTAAAAAAAATGTATTAAAATTACCTTCATGACACATTCTATTAGTGTACAGGAGGTGAGTATAATGAATAATAAATCAACAAGTAATTTAGTTGTACCTGGAGCTAAACAAGCTATCGAAAAAATGAAATATGAAATAGCTAATGAATTAGGTGTTACTATGGGTCCTGATGCAACTAGTAGAGCAAATGGTTCAGTTGGTGGAGAAATCACTAAAAGATTAGTTCAAATGGGTGAACAAAATTTAGGTGGAGCTAACTACCAATCTAAATAATTATGAAAATGGACAGAAAAATATCTGTCTTTTTTTAGTTGTATGAAGGAGTTTGATATATTCTTATCGTATATTATTAATAGAGGTGATAATATGCTGGTATAGAATATTAAATATAAGTATCATTACTCAAAATTGTATATGGAGAAATAACAATTTTGTTGAAGTAGAATCATATAGTCATTAGCTTAAAAACTATAAAATCATACTAATTATTACCAGTTTAATAAATATATTAATGGTTAAACTATTAATATAAAAGGTGGTGAGATGTATGAATAATAATAAATTAGTTGTTCCTGGTTCAAAGCAAGCATTAGAGCAAATGAAATATGAAATAGCTCGTGAATTAGGTGTAACATTAGGACCAGATCAAACTGCACGTAAAAATGGTTCAGTTGGTGGCGAAATGACTAGAAGATTAGTTCAAATGGGTGAACAAACTTTAAATAGATAGTAGTGATATAATGAATAAATATGTTAAAAATTATATTAAAACTATTCATTATGGTACAAATTATTATCATAATGTAGAAGAACATAAAAGAATAACTGTTGATTTATTTCAATAGTTATTTTTATATGAAATTTATGTAATAAATTTAATCATTAAACCATAATTATATATAATAAATATTAAAAGATTGAAAAAATAATTTACATAAGTATTGTCAATTTAGTAATAAAGCATTAAAATTAAAGTAACAATTAGAATAAAAATATAATTTAATATAAAATAAGTGATATACTTAATGGTAGTTGGAGGAATAGATATAGATTATGAAAAATAATAGGAAAAAGTTTAAACTTGCAACATTGGGTTTTACTTTAATAGAATTACTTGCAGTTATAATAATACTTGGAATAATAGCTTTAATTACAATACCATTAGTAATAAATATAGTAGAAAAATCAAAAAAAGAAGCATTTAAAAATAGTGCTTATGGAATTATAAAATCTGGAGAACTATATTATTCTAATAAGTTATTAGAAGTAGAAGAAATGAAAGAAGATGTAACATTTACCTTTCCAGAAGCTAAAGAATTAGAAATAAAAGGTAAAAAACCAACAAGTGGTAATATGATTGTTACTAAAGAAGGTAAAATAGAACTAGCAATAACAAATGGAAAATGGTGCGCAACTAAAGAACTAAATAAAACAGAAATAAAAATAAGTAATAATTTAGAAAATTGTAATATATCAACAAATTCAACAGATAGTGTATTATTAAGTATGTCGATAGAAATGTATTTAGGAGATTCAGTTACTTTAAATTTTCAAAATGGAAATTTTAAAATAGAAAGTCTTAATGAAAATATAGCTACTGTAGAAAATGGTAAGATAAAAGCTAAAAGTATTGGAACAACAAAAGCAACAATAGATATAAATGGAACTAAAAAAGAAATACCTATAACAGTAACTGAATATATATTAACATCTACTAATAAATGTATTCATAATAATACTATATGTGAAAATGGAACAAGAGTAGCCGTTCAAGTAAATGATACAGAAAATTATGAGTTCTATGTAATTGATGATACAGGAAGTGAATTGACTTTAATTATGAATAAAAATTTAGGAGAAAATATAGCTTGGATATCAAAAAAAGATTATGAAGCAACTGGTGGAACCAATTATGGAAGTTATGACAAGGGCCCATTAACCGCTCTTAGAGTATTAAAAAAGAGAACTGATAATTGGACTAATATTAAAAGCTATAGCTATACACTAAAAGATGATAAACCTGTTTTTAATTCTAGTGAAAAAATAAATTATAAATCAATAGAGGTAACAGATGTAAGAGCTAGAATGCTAACAGCAACAGAAACTAAAAATTTAGGATGTAAAACAGATGGTGGATGTCCAAAATATTTATACGAATATACTAGCGGTAGTAGTAGTGATAAATTACCACGTGGATATTGGTTGACTACCTCTTATAACAAAGATACCTTGGGTTATTATTATGCATATTCAGTTACTTATAGTGGTAATGTTGGCATTTATGATTTAGAATCCAACTCATATTGTGGTATAAGACCAGTAATAAAAGTACCAAAAAATTTATAATAAAAACTTAGACTTAAAAATCTAAGTTTTTTTAATCTAAAACTTCATCAACTAAACCATAATCCAAAGCCTCTTTAGCACTCAAGAAATGATCTCTTTCAGTATCTCTTTCAATAATCTTTAAATCTTGATTAGTATTTTTAGATAGAAGAATATTTAACTTTTCTCTTAATTTTAATATTCTTTCAGCAGCAATCTTAATTTCTGTTGCTTGTCCTTGAGCCCCACCAAGTGGTTGATGAATCATAACTTCACTATTTGGTAAAGCCTTTCTTTTTCCTTTAGTTCCACTAGAAAGCAAGAAAGCAGCCATACTAGCAGCCATTCCAACACAAATAGTTGAAACATCACTTTTAACAAAATTCATAGTATCATAAATAGCCATTCCTGCTGTAACACTACCACCAGGAGAATTAATATAAATACTAATATCATCATTATTTAAAGAATCTAAATAAAGTAGTTCAGCTACAATAGTATTTGCTTTAGCATCATCTATTTCATCACTTAAAATAATAATTCTATCTTTTAATAAACGTGAGTAAATATCATAAGCTCTTTCACCATTACTACTTTTTTCTATTACAGTTGGTATAAGCATAAATTTCAGTCCTTTCTTTAATATAATAAGTAAAAGTATGTAAAAATATTCATATAATCGTGTACAAAATTATTATTTTTTGATAAAATGATTATATAAGGATAAGAGGGATATTATGGAAAGAATGATAAAAGTTGTGTTCCAAGATAGGATAGTAAAAGAATTTTCACAAAATACTACTTTAGAAGAAATCTCACATTCGTTTAAAGAATACTACAATTACCCTATTCTAATCGCAAAAGTTGATAATAATTTAACCCATTTAGGAAAAACTATTACTAAGAAGTGTAATATCGATTTTTATGATCGTACTAGTACAGTAGGTAATAATGTATATGCCAGTAGTGTACAACTAATGTTGATTGTTGCTATAAAAAGAATATGTGGTGAAGATACTGATGTAATGATTGAACATTCAATTGATAAAGGAATATATTGTGAACTTATAAATAGAAAAATAACAAAACAAGAACTAAAAAAGATAGAAGAAGAAATGCATAACTTAGTAGCTGAGGATTTAAATTTCACAAGAATTAGTGTAGCTAGATTAGATGCTATTAAATACTTTAAAAAAACAAAACAATTAGATAAAGTAAAAGTACTTAAATATATAAGTAATAGTTATGTTAACTTATATAGATTAGATGATGTTTATGATTATTTCTTTGGTGAAATGGCAAATAGTACAAAAGATATAGATGATTTTAAACTTACATTTATAGATGAAACAGGATTTGTTTTAGCTTATCCTAATATATATAATCCTGAATGTACTTTAGATTATGTACATCATAAACCTATATTTGATAAATTTTTAGAATATACTAATTGGGGTAAAGCAATTGGAATATCAACAGCAGCAGACTTAAATGAAATAGTATCAATTGGTAAATATAATGAAATAATAAGATTATCAGAAGCTCATTATGAGTCACAATTAGCAGAAGTTAGTGAACTAATTTATAAAGAAAAAAATGTAAAAATAGTTTTAATAGCAGGTCCATCTTCTAGTGGTAAAACAACAACTTCAAAAAAACTAGCTGTATACTTACAAAGTAAAGGTTTTAAAACCCATAGTATTTCTACAGATGATTATTTTTTAGAACGTAAAGACACACCTAAAAAACCAAATGGTGATTATGATTTTGAATCTATAAAAGCAATAGATATTAATCTTTTTAATAAACATCTTACCAAACTTTTAGAGGGAGGAAAAGTATCACTTCCTGAATTTAACTTTGTTTTAGGAAAAAAAGAATATAAAAATAATTATCTTCAAATAAAAGAAAATGATATTATTATAATAGAAGGTTTACATGCATTAAATGATGAACTTACAATAGCTATTGAAGATAAATATAAATATAAAATTTATATTAGCCCTCTAACTCAATTAAATATAGATAATCATAATCGAATCCATACTAGTGATACTAGAAGACTTAGAAGGATTATTCGTGATAATAAATATCGTGGATATATGGCAGCAGATACATTAAAAATGTGGAAAAACATTCGTGAAGGAGAAGAAAAATATATATTTCCTTATCAAGACTCTGCTGATAAAGTAATAAATACAGCTTTAGTATATGAATTAGGAGTTTTAAAAACTTATGCTGAACCATTATTATTTTCGGTTCCAGAAGATGATGAAACTTACCCAGAAGCTATTAGATTAATTAATTTTTTAAGAAACTTTTTACCTATACCTAGTGATGAAGTACCAAAAGATTCAATATTAAGAGAATTTATTGGTGGTAGTGGATTTGTCCATAAATAGAAAGAAGGAATAAAATGATAAAAGTAGCAATCAATGGATTTGGAAGAATAGGAAGACTTGTATTTAGATTAATGGAAGAAGATCCAAGTTTTGAAGTAGTAGCAATCAATGATTTAACAGATGCAGAACAATTAGCGTATCTTCTTAAATACGATACTAACCATAGAAATTATCGTAATGATGAAATTAGTTTTGAAGGTAATGATTTAATAGTAGGAAATAGAAGAATAAAAGTATATGCTTTAATGGATCCTAAGAATTTACCTTGGAAAGAATTAGAAATAGATGAAGTATTTGAATGTACTGGTAAATTTGTTAAGAAAGAAGAAGCTATGGCTCATATAGAAGCAGGTGCTAAAAAAGTAATTATTTCAGCTCCAGCTAAAGGTGATGTTAAAACAATTGTTTATAATGTAAATCATAATATCCTTGATGGAAGTGAACAAATTATTAGTGCTGCTAGTTGTACTACAAACTGTTTAGCACCTGTAGTTAAGGTACTTAATGATGAGTTTAAAATTAATAAAGGCTATATGACTACAGTACATGCTTATACTAATGATCAAGCAATTTTAGATGTAGCACATAAAAAAGGAATAAAAGCTCGCCGTGGTAGGGCTGGAGCTGCCAACATAGTACCATCTTCTACAGGAGCAGCTAGTGCAATTGGACTTGTTATTCCAGAACTTAAAGGTAAGCTTGATGGAAGTGCCTTAAGAGTTCCAACACCAACAGGAAGTGTTATTGACTTAACTTTAGAATTAGATAAACATATTACTGTAGAACAAATAAATGAAGCATTTAAGAAAAACGCTAATGAAACTTTAGGATTTACTTTAGATCCAATTGTTTCAAGCGATATCATTGGTTCACATTTTGGATCACTTGTAGATGGACTTCTTACAAGTATCTTAGAAGTTGATGGAAAACAACTAGTAAAAGTAATTGCCTGGTATGACAATGAAATGAGTTATAGTGTTCAAATGGTTAGAACAGCTAAATACTTAGGTGAATTAATAAATAAATAGAATAAGAAAAATAGATAAACTGCTAAAAAGCAGTTTTTAAATTTATAATTTTACTATTGTGTAAAAATTTATTTTATAATATAATTACAATAGGAGGGCTTATGAAAAAGTTAATTAATTTTATACTCGCTATAGGAGTATGTTTAACATTATCTGGATGTGGTAAAGTAAATTTAGATTTAGAAAAAATAGAAAATACAATAGATAATTTAACAGTAGATAAATTTGATAATTTAAAAGCTTCTAGTAAAATAGAAGAAGATAATACTTATTTTTCAAATTTAAAAGATATTTCTACATCAGATTTAGAATCTATAAATATTAAAGATAATATAGAAAATATAACATTTAGAGTTACTTATGATAATAAACCAGCATACATAATAATTAAACCTAAAAAAAATAAAAAAGAAGAAGTAAAAACTAATCTTAACGATTATTTTAACAAATTTGATTCACTTGAACAAAAATTAGAAACAGAATATGAAGATTATTTAATTTATATTTTTTCTAATAAAGGAGAAGAAGCATTACAAAAAATAAAACAATCAAATTTACCTATTTTTAGTACACTTGCTAAAGTAGATGGAGAATTTTTAGAGTCATTAATTGGAATAAAAACTAGTGACTTAGATGAATTTTTAGTTAAAAGTTCCATTATGACACAATCTAACAGTTATTATATTTTAAAACCTAAAAAAGATAAAAAAGAAGAAGTTAAAAATAAAATGGATGAATATATGGATAATTTAGAAATACAATGGAAAACATATGCACCCGCTCAATATGATTTAGTAAAACATAGATTAAAAGAGGAATATGGTGATTATTTAATATACATTATTTCTAGTGATAATGAATTAGTATTTAATAAAATTAAAGAGTGTAATAAATAAAGAAATTTAAAAATGTATAATTAATTATTTAAACTTCAAAATAATAGTAAATTTTGGAGTTTTTTCTTACAATTTGTTAATATTAAAATTAAATACTTGTAAAAAAACATAAAAAATTATAAAATAAATAATAGGTGATAGTATGAAAAAAAATAAAGGTTTTACATTAGTAGAACTAATTGCAGTAGTTACTTTACTTGCAGCTATAATATTAATTAGTGTTCCATCTATTATTAATACTATAAAAAGGAGCGAGGATCAAGAATATAAAGATTTTGAAAAAGCTATTATTAGAGCTTCTGAATTATATGTAGAAAGAAATAGAGAAAAATATCCAGAACTCAATAATATAGGAAGTAGTATAGAAATAGATACTAATATTTTAATTGATGCAGAATATTTAAAACAAGATTTAAAAGATCCTAATGATAATACTTCTGTTACTAATTATAAGGTTAAAGTAGAAGTTGGTAACGATCAAATATTTAATTATAAAGTAATGAAAAAGTAGGAGATAAAATATGAAAAAAACAATTAAAGATTATAATTTAGAAAATAAAAAGGTTATTATTAGAGTAGATTTTAATGTTCCAATTAAAGATGGAATAATAACTGATGATAATCGTATTAAAGAAAGTTTAAAAACTATAAAATATGCTGTTGAAAATAAAGCTAAAGTAATTTTACTTTCTCATTTAGGACGCATAAAAACAGAGGAAGATAAAATAAAAAACACTTTAAAACCAGTCGCAAATCGTTTAAGTGAACTTTTAGATAAAGATATTAAGTTTATACCAAATACTAGAGGAGAAGAACTAGAAAACGCTATAAACAACATGGATGTTGGTGATGTAGTATTAATTGAAAATACTCGTTTTGAAGATTTAGATGGTAAATTAGAAAGTTCTAATGATTCAAAACTAGCTAGTTATTGGGCATCCTTAGGAGATTTATATATTAATGATGCTTTTGGTACTTCACATAGATCACATGCTTCTAATGTAGGAATAGCTTCAATTTTACCTAATGGTATAGGTTTTTTAATAGAAAAAGAACTAAATAATTTATTAGATACAATTAATAAGCCAGAAAAACCATTTACTGTTATATTAGGTGGCTCAAAAGTAAGTGATAAAATAAACGTAATAGAAAATATTGCTCCAATAGCTGATTATATTTTAATTGGAGGAGGTATGGCTTTTACTTTCTTAAAAGCAAGTGGAGTAAATATAGGTTCCTCATTATTAGATAAAGAAAATATCAATTTTTGTAAACAAATGTTAGATAAATATCCTGATAAAATAATATTACCAATTGATGTTATTTGTAGTACTAGTTTAGATAGTAATGAATGTCGTGAATGTTTTATTACTGATTTAAAAAATAATGAAATGGGTTTAGATATAGGTAATGGAACTATTAAATTATTTAAACAATACCTAAATAATAGCAAAACAATTATTTGGAATGGACCAGTAGGAGTATTTGAAAATAAAATGTATGCTAAAGGAACTGAAGAATTATGTCAAATATTATCTACATTAGATGCTAAAACTATAATAGGTGGAGGAGATACAGCTTCTGCAGCAATTAATCTTGGATATAAAAATAGTTTTACACATATATCAACAGGTGGTGGAGCATCTTTAGAACTTTTAGAAGGCAAGAAATTACCAGGGATTGAAATAATTAACGATAAGTAGGATATATGAAAGAAAAGTTAAAAAATAAATTAAATGTGCTAATAATTTTTATCGTAACATTTATAGTTTTATTCTTGGCTTTAAAAGATGACTTTAACACCATCATTTATCAAATAGTTAATATAGATATTAAATTCTTAATAATTGCTTTTTTATTAATGATTTCTTATTATTATTTAAGAACAATAGTTTTACATGATTTTATAACTAAATTTAAGAAAGATTACCGTTTTTTTGATACATTTAGTTTGATATTAAAAACTCAATTTTTTAATGGTATAACTCCTTTTGCAACAGGAGGTCAACCTTTTCAAGTATATATGTTAAAAAAAGAAAATATTAAAATTACTAATGCAACTAATATTATTATTCAGAATTTTATTGTTTATCAAATAGCTTTAGTAATACTTGGATTGATTGCTGTTATATGTAATTATTTTATCCATTTTTTTAAAGATATAACTATATTAAAACATTTAGTTACTTTAGGATTCATTATTAATATACTAGTAACATTTATATTATTTATTTTAGCCTTTACAGTTAAATTAAATAAATGGATTGGAAATATATCAATTAAAGTTTTAAAAGAAATAAAAATAATTAAAAATCAAAAAGAAGCACTTGATAAATGGGAAAAATATGTTGAAAATTTTCATGATGGTGCTATAATATTATTACAGAATAAAGGAAAGTTTATTAAAGGAATATTTTATAATTTAATGGCTTTATGTTCCCTTTATTTAATTCCTTTAGTTCTTTTATATGGTATGGGTAATTTTAATGTTATTACTTCATATGAAGCTATTATTACTTCAGCATATGTTATGCTTATAGGTTCATTTGTTCCTATTCCAGGAGGAAGTGGAGGACTTGAATATGGTTTTATCGCCTTTTATGGAAATTATATAAAAGGTACAACTTTAAAATCAATAATGTTATTATGGAGATTTATTACATATTATTTGGGAATGATTTTAGGAGCGATTGTTTTAAATATTAAAAAGAAGGAGAAATAACTATGCGAATAGGAATATTTACAGATACTTATCCACCATATATAAATGGTGTTTCTACTAGTGTTGCTATGCTTGAAAATGCACTAAAAAAGAAAGGACATCAAGTATACATAGTAACAGTTAATTCAGAAAATATGACTTATAAATATGAAAATAATGATCATATTATTAGAATCCCTGGTATTCCTACTGGTATATATGATTACCGTTTAACTGGTATTTATCCTTTAAGAGCATTAAAAAAAATAAAAAAATGGAATTTAGATGTAATACATTCTCATACTGAATTTGGAGTTGGAACATTCGCAAGACTAGTTGCTAGTCAATACAATATTCCTTTAGTTCATACATATCATACTATGTATGAAGATTATGTTCACTATATTACTAAGGGTTATTTTATGGGTACAGGAAGAAAAATAGTAGAGTATTTAACAAAATTTTATTGTGATCAAACAGCAACCGAACTTATTGTACCTACTAAAAAAACATATGACTTATTTAAGAAAAAATATAAATTTGATCGTAATGTTCATATTATTCCAACAGGAATTGAAGTAGAAAGATTTTATAGAGAAAACTTTAATATAAAAGATATATATGATATTAGAAATAAACTTCATATAGAAAAAAAAGATTTTGTTATTTTATTTGTTGGACGTTTAGCTGGTGAAAAGAATATTGATTTTTTAATCGATGCCCATGCTAGTATTTGTAAAAAATATCCACAAGCTAAATTATTAATAATTGGTGATGGTCCAGATATAGAAAAATTTAAAAATCAAGCTATAAAATTAAAAATTCAAGATAACGTAATATTTACAGGTAAAGTAGCTTGGGATGAAATTCCAAAATATTATTATATTGCTTCGATATTTGCTACTGCCTCTAAAAGTGAAACACAAGGACTCACAGTAATAGAAGCCATGTCAGCATCCATTCCAGTCATTTGCATCTTTGATGAAAGTTTTAAGGATACTGTTATAGATGGATTAAATGGTTACTTCTTCAAAAATAAACGCCAATATAAAAAACAGGTAGAAGATCTAATTGAAAATCCAAATATTGTGAAAAAAATGGGAATACAAGCAAGAATAAATGCTGAATCATATTCATCTAAATACTTTGCTGAAAGAGTATTAGATGTTTACAAAACAGCAATAGGAATAAATAATTCATCTAATAAAAAAAGATTTTTAGATAAACTAAAGAAAGTAGTAGGTAAAAAGTGAAAGATAAATTAATAATCGCAAATCATAAAATGAACTTAAATGCTGATGATTTAAATAAGTATTTAGATAAAATAAGTAAAATAAATAATAAAAATGTTATTATTTGTCCTACTAGTATTTATATTCCATATTTTATAAATAAAACTCAAGTTGGAATCCAAAATGTTTATTGCTATTCTAAAGGTTCTTATACTGGAGAAATATCACCTATGCAAGCCAAGAGTTTAGGTGTAAATTATGTTATAGTAGGTCATAGTGAACGAAGATGTTATTTTGAAGAAAGTGATATTTTAATTAATAAAAAAATAGTTGAATCTTTAAATAATAATTTAAAGGTTATCTTATGTATTGGAGAAACTTTAGAACAAAAAAATATGCTTAAAACTGATCAAGTTTTAAAAAGACAAATAATTAATAGTTTAAATAATATAAATTCAATTGATAATATAATTATAGCTTATGAACCAGTATGGGCTATAGGAACAGGTATTGTTCCAGATACATCATCAATTTCATCTACAATTTCTTATATAAGGACAATAATCGACAAATTATTTCCTAACAATAGTGTTAAGATATTGTATGGTGGCAGTGTAACAGAAAAAAATATAGTAGAATTAAATAAAATAAAAGAAGTAAATGGATTTTTAGTAGGTGGTGCTTCATTAAATCCAGATGAGTTTTTAAAAATTGTAGAAGTTGTTGCAGGTCAATAGCTTCTTTTTAATTTTTCGACAGGTTTCGACAAAATTAGAGTATATTCACTCTAGCGTTAATTTGCAAAAGTGATTATAATAATAATAAGAGAATAGAAGGAGAAAGTTATGGAAAAAATAAAATTACTTATGGTTGATGATAATATAAATTTAGTAGATATGGTTAAAGAATATTTTAAAGATAATGAGTTTATAGAAGTTAAATATAGTGCAATTGATGGGCAAAAAGGAATTGATTTAATAGATAAAGAACAAGATAATTTTGATGTCTTAATTTTAGATTTAATTATGCCTAATAAAGATGGAATATATGTTTTATCTGAAATGAAAAAAAGAGGTATAAATAAAAAAACTATAGTATCTACTAGTTATAATGCTAGTGAAGTTATTAGAGAAGTTTCGGAATATGGTGTCAATTACTTTATATTAAAACCATTTGATATTGTTGATTTAGAAAAAAGAATCTTAGAATTAACTAAAGCTAAAAAAGAAAGTAAAAATATAGATTTTTATCACAATAATTTACAGATATCAATTACCAAAATACTACATGAACTAGGTATACCATCACATATTAAAGGATATCAATATATAAGAGATGGTATTGGAATTATATTTGAAAGACCTGAAACAATAGGTGGAATAACTAAAGAATTATATCCTGAACTAGCTAGTAAATATAATACTACAGTATCTAGAGTAGAAAGAGCAATAAGACATGCTATAGAAGTAAGTTGGAATCGGGGAGACTGGGATTTGATGGAAGAGATATTTGGACACAGTGTCGATATTGATAAAGCAAAACCAACTAATTCTGAATTTATAGTAACCATAGCAGATAAATTAAGGTTAGAATTTCATAAAGTTAATAGTAATTAATTTTATGAAATTTTAAGTTTCAAAGCAGAAATGATAGTTATAGTTTCAAAAAAGTATCAAAAAATTGATAAAACTAATTTCTAGATTAACTAGAAATTTTTATATTATAAAATTTTAATAAAATATAGACAAAGTAAAATAAATATTATAAAATTAATATAATAGGTGATAAAATGAAACAAAAAGGATTTACCTTTGTAGAATTACTAGCAGTCATAACAATAATAGGAATAATAGGATTAATAGTAACTCCTACATTAGAAAAAATGATAAAAGAAAACAGTAATAAAATATATAATACACAACTAGATAATATAAAACTATCATTACAAAATTGGGCAAGCGATAATAAAGAATTATTACCAGAAGAAGGAATATTAACCCTTACTTTAGGTAATTTAAAAAGTGAAGGATATATCGATTATGAAATAAGAAATCCTAAAACAAAAAAATGTTTCGATAACAGTATGATATTAAAAATAGAAGTAAAAGATAAAATTACTAATTATTCTATCGATGAAAAAACTATTAAAGAAAGTGATGAATGTATAATTGATATAAATAAACCAACAATAATATTAAATGGAAGTAGTATAGAATTAGTAGAAGTAAATGAACCATATTATGATTTAGGAGTAGTTGCAAAAGATAAAGATAATAATGATATAACTTCTAGTGTTAAAACAAAAATAACAGGAAGTGGTAATTATATAGATACAACTATCCTAAATAATCAATACATAATAACATATACAGTAACAAGTAATGGAAAAACAAGTAAAGTATCAAGAACAGTAAAAATAGTAGATACTAAAAAACCAGAATTAAAAATACCAGGAAATATAATATTAAAAGAAACCGAAGAGACATTTAATCCACTAGAAGGAGTAACAGCTACAGATAATAGTAAAGAAGAAGTAGAAATAAAAGTAAAAAGTAATGTAAGTCTAAAAATACCAGGAACATATAATGTAACTTATACAGCTATAGATAAAAGTGGAAATGAGACAAGTAAAAATAGAATAGTAGTAGTAGGACCATATAAATATAAAATAATGGAAGCATATGATTTTTGTATAAATGGTAAACAAAAGTGTCCAAATGGAACTAAAGTAAAAGTTCATGTAAATAGTAAAGAATCATATGATTTTTATGTCATAAATGATACAGGTGAATATATAGAATTAATTATGAATAAAAATATAGGACCAAAAGTAGCTTGGATCTCTAAAGAAGATTATATTAAGGCAGGAGGAACAGAAAGTGATTATGGAGAATATGGAAACAATAATAAAGGTCCACTCACAGCATTAAATCAATTAGAAGATTTAACTAAAAATTGGACTAATATACCTGCATATGATTATACATTAGAAGATGACAAGCCATCAAAGTTAGAACAACAACTAGGAATAAGTGATTCAAAAGTAATGTACCAACAAATAAAAAGAACCAATGTAAGAACAAGAATGTTGACATTAACAGAAGTAACAAATTTAGGATGTGAACATAATCAAAATAAAAACACTTGTCCAAGCTGGTTATACGAAAATTTAAGTGGAGGAAATACAGTTGAACAACCATATATGTATTGGGTATCTACTGCGCGCTCCGATCTTCCTGACAGTGGCTTCGGTGTGTACTGCCAGGGTAAGCATGTCTATTACAACAACGTCACTCACAACAGCAGTGGTGGTGTCCGCCCTGTTATAAAAGTATCTAAAAACACATAATTTCTAGATTAATTCTAGAAATTTTATACATTAATTTTACTTTTTTTGACATTTTTTATTTGTTTTTATAATAAATTTATGATACGATGACATGGGGTGGTAAAGATGAATTATAAACATATATTTATAGTAGATATTAGTAATAAAAAAGCTTTAAGGGCATCACTTATAATAGACAAATATTGTAAAGAAATAGATGTAGATTATAAAATAATTTATGTACCTAATTCCAACCAATTAAATCAAACTATAAAATCATTAGGGGATGGAAATATTATTTATAGTGTAGGCGAAATCGAAACCTTAAGAGAAATTGTAACAGGGATAATAGGCAGTCAAAATATTTTAAATGTTATTCCTATAGGTAGTAGCAAGCATTTTAGTAAGTCTTTAAAAAGTTTACCTAAATGTTTTAATAAAATAGATTTGGCTTCTGTAAATAATGAATATTTTATTAACGAAGCAACACTTAGTTTAGAATCTGAAATAGTAGATAGTAATATAAAAAATAGAAATAGTATTTTATCTAAAATATTTAAACAAAATAATTTTGAATTAGAATTAGATCGTGGTAATTATAAAGTTAACCTTATGGCTATATGTAATGGTAAATATAGTAGTTCTAATTTTAAAATTTCTTCTACTGCTGATTTAAGTGATGGATTTTTAGATGTATATATGATAAAACCACTAAAGACTTATCAAATTCCAGATTTATTTTTAAAACTAATATGTAATAGACACGAACAATCTTGTTATATTGATAGATTTTGTAGTGATGGCTTTGAAGTTAGATCAAAAATACCATTAATCTGTAATGCTGATGGTAAACTAATAAGTAGTAATATATTTAATTTTAAATTATTATCTAGATCACTAACTATAGATAATGGTGATATGATAAAAGTAAAACAAATTATAAAAAAATGTAAAATACAGTAAAAAATCTGTATTTTATTTTTTAAAATATACATATTTATGATAAAATTGATAATGGAGATGATAATATGAAACCAGTTGTATTATGTATCTTAGATGGTGTTGGTATAAGAGATGAAACTCATGGTAATGCATTTAAAAATGCTTATAAACCAAACTTTGACTATCTATGGAATAATTATCCACATAGTTTATTACATGCTAGTGGACCATTAGTAGGACTTCCATATGGTCAAATGGGAACTAGCGAAGTAGGACATATGAATATAGGTGCTGGAAGACTAGTATATCAACCATTACAATTATTAAATGAAAAAATAAAAGATAAAACTTTCTTTGAAAATAAGAATATAATAGACGTAATAAAGCATACTAAAAGTAATAAGTCAAACCTCCATATTTTAGGACTTATTAGTGATGGTGGAATTCATTCACATATCGATCATTTAATAGCAATTTTAGATATATGTAAAAAAGAAGGAATAGATAATCTATATCTTCATCTTTTCACTGATGGTAGAGATGTTTCAACAACTAGTTCTTATTCTTATATTAATTTAATTGAAAACAAATTAAAAGAACTAAATATAGGTTCAATCGCAACAATTGGTGGTCGTTATTATGGGATGGATAGAAATAATAACTATGACAGATTAAAAAAAGGATATGACGCTATTGTAAATGGTATTGGTGAAAAAAGTTCCTCTATAGAGAAATATATAAACGATAGTTATAATAAAGGTATAACAGATGAATTTTTATTACCAGCTGTTTTTGATGAATCAGGAATGATATCTGAAAATGATGGAATAATCGTATTCAACTTTAGAAAAGACCGTTTGCGTGAAATATTAACTGCTATAACTAATCGTGACTTTAATGAATTTGAAACCAAAAAATTTAACAATATTAAAACTGTTACAATGCTACCAGTTGTTGAATCAGTTAAAGCATTAAGTGCTTATAGTGATCCAGATTTAGTTAATATATTAGGTGAATATTTAGAAAAAAATAATTTATCACAATTAAGAATAGCAGAAACAGAAAAATATGCTCATGTTACATTTTTCTTTGATGGTGGAAAAGAAATAAATTATAAAAATGAAACTAAAATATTAATAGATTCACCATCTGTTGCTACATATGATTTAAAACCAGAAATGAGTGCTTATTTAATTACTAATAAATTATTAGAAGTAATAGATGAATATGATGTCATAATTTTAAATTATGCTAATGGAGATATGGTAGGTCATACTGGAAATTATGAAGCTACAGTTAAAGCAGTAGAAGTATTAGATGAATGTTTAGGTAAATTAATAAAAAAAATAGATGAAATAAATGGAACTTTGATTGTAACAGCTGATCATGGTAATTGTGATTATATGTTAGATGATAACAATAATAAAATAACAAGCCATTCAACTAGTCTAGTACCATTTATTGTAAATAAAAAAGATATAACTTTAGAAAATGGTAAATTAGGTGATATCGCACCTACTATGTTATCATTATTAAACTTAGAAATTCCAAAAGAAATGACAGGTAAAAATTTGATTAAGAGGTAATATGAAAAAGAAAAAGGGAAAATTAAAAATACAAAATATTATAATATGTTTAAACATTGTAATTCTTCTAGCAATTACATGTTTTTATGCTTATCGTTTAATCCATTTTTATAGGATAGAGAATCCAAAGACAACAAAAAAACTAAATTTAATAGAAACTATAACTTTAAAGAAAAATATAACTACTATTGAAGATGGTTTATATAAAGAAGATGATGGTTATATATTTAAAGGAAATAAAGTAAATAACTATCTAAAATACTCTGGATATTTATTTAGAATTGTTTCAATTGATAAAGATAACAATATTAAATTAATAACTGATGAATCTCTTACTAATCTGGTTTGGGGAATTGATGATTATAAAACATCATATGTAAAAAATTGGTTAAATAATACTTCTAATGGAGTTTTCTACAAAAGTTTAAATAATCCAGACAATTATTTAGTTGATACTAATTTTTGTATTGATACATTAGATAGTAACGATATAAAATGCAAAGAAATACAAAATGATAGTGTAGGATTACTTTCATTAATTGAGTATAAAAACGCAGGTGGAAGTAAAAGTTATCTAAATAAAAATAATTATTGGTGGTTAAGTAATACCTCTAGTGAAGGCGTTTGGTTTGTGTACAATGATGGTAAATTAAATGATGTATCTAGTTTAGGTAAAGAGTACTATAGTTATGGAGTAAGACCTGTTATTACAATTAAAGGAGATATTGATCTTATAAGTGGCGAAGGTACTTTAGAAAAACCATATGTAATTGAACAAGAATCAAGTAATTTATTAAAAGATAAAAATATAGGTAGTTATGTAAATTATAGTAATAATAATTGGCGTATAATAGAAAAAAATGATAGCTATATTAGATTAGCTTTAGATGGAGTTATAAAACAAAATGATGAAGATTATGAAAGATCATTTAGTAATAACTCTAATGTATATTCTATTAATAGTGCTATTGGATATTATTTAAATAACAACTTCTATGAAACTTTAGATCATACCAATATGGTAACAGGAACTATTTATACTAATAGATATGATAGTACAGTTGACTTTGATTATAGTAAAATATTCGATAATAAAATAGAAGCAAAAGTAGGTATGATGCAAGTTGGTGATTTATTTATAAATGACTATAGTGATTATTTCTTAGTTTCTAGAACAAGTACCTATATTGGAACTATCTATAAAGTAGAAAAAGATAACAATTTATATGCTGATTTACCAAGTAATAAAGCTAAAATAAGACCAACTATTTTCTTAGATTTATCTTCACAAGTTAAATCAGGAAATGGTGAAAAAGAAAATCCATATATAATAGGGTGATAAATATGAAAAAAGAAAAAAAGAAAAAAAAGGTAAAAACATTATTAAAAGTTTTAATTGGTTTTGATGTAATAGTAGCAATATGTTTTTTCTTAACATATGGTCCTATTACTTATTTTAGAGATTTTCTAATAACTACAGCTATGACAACTAAAAGTCATAAATACTTGGCTCGTATCTTTTATTCAGAAGAATTAATCAATAAAGTATTAAGTCAAAATTATGTTTCAAATATAGGAGAAGATACAGACACATCTAAAGTAAAAGTAGGAGATGTATCAGCTACTTATACATCAGTTTATGATAAACAAATATTAGAACATGATAAAGATGCATTATATAAATTAATTGAATTTAAATATAATGGTTACAATGTTTATTTAACTGCTATTTATGATCCTTCTAGAGTTAAAGTAGCAACCACTAAATATTTAGGTTCTACAGGTGAATATTTAGTTGATATTGCTAAAAGATATGATGCTAAAGTCGCAATCAATGCTGGAGGATTTTCTGATCCTGGTGGTTATGGTAATGGAGGAATACCACTTGGAACAGTTATAGAAGATGGAAAAATAGTATGGGATTCTGGGGATGCTATAGGAGGAATTGCTGGATTTAATCAAGATGACGTTTTAGTACTTATGAATGGAACTACTCAGGATGCTATAAATAAAGGTATAAGAGATGCTGTTCAATTTGGACCTTTCTTAATTGTAAATGGAAAATCAGCTACTATTTCTGGTAATGGAGGATGGGGAATTAATCCTAGAACAGTTTTAGCTCAAAGAAAAGATGGAATAGTACTATTCCTAGTAGTAGATGGTAATGGTCAAAACAAATACAACTGGAGTGGTCGTGGTGGTGTTGATATGAATGGCTTAATCGAAATACTAGAACGATATGGAGCTTACAATGCTGTTAATATGGATGGAGGAGCTTCAACAACACTAGTAGTTGAAAATAAACTTTATAATGAACCATGTGGATATAGTTCAACTGGTGAAAGGGAACTTCCAAATGGCTGGATTGTAAAATAAGTTATAAATTTTATATTTATAATTTTCTAATTTTAAACTTAACTTTTTAATTTTAAATGAGGAATATAGTGAGAGAAAAAAATCTCTCATATATATTTCTCATTTTTGTTCTTTGACAATTTAATAATAATTAAATACATATCAAATCTTCTAAGCACGTTAATAAGTTCGCTTAATGATAAAAACTTGATTATAAATACTATAGCTAATAGTAATGCAATGATGAAGATTTGTGATAATGATACTTCCATTTAGTGATAGACTCAATTAATCGGAAATAAGGTGAAATTCCTATGGAACTGAAAGCAACAGTCGTTTAATTATTAATTTTATAAAGTTTTAGAAGAATTTAAAAAGTAAATTAGAAAGAGGATGATTTTACAATGTATGACATCTATTTTAAAGATGCATTTACAAAAACAGAAGATAAATTAAATATAGAAGTAGATACTGCTTCTATAGCTTGTTTAACATCAAAAAATAATAAATTTAGTTTAGATAGTGATGGAAACTTAATCGTAAATAGTATAACATGTAATCAAGGAATATCTTATACAAGCCTAGATTTCAATCAAATATATCCAATAGGAAGTATATATTTATCTGTAAGTTCTACTGACCCTTCACTTTTATTTGGAGGAGTTTGGGAACAGATAAAAGATAGATTTTTACTAGGAGCTGGAGATACATATAAAAGTTGAACAATAGGAGGAGAAGCTTCTTACTTACCGCTAATGAAACTGGAATAAGAGCTCATAACCATTTAATAGGTAGAGATAATGATGCTGGTTATAATGGAAACAATGGTAGTATTCATGTGTGTAAATGGCTTATATAATTGGAATAAAATTGATTACAATTATGCCAAAACAATAGAACAGTTAGCTTATTAAGTAATAGAATGTAAATGGGGAAATAATCTTTTTAGAAAAGAAAAACTAATTAAATTAGGGTATAATTATCAAGCTATTCAAAATAGAGTAAATGAAATATTAATGAAAAAAGATACTATATACATAGTAGAAAAAGGAGATTATTTAATAAAAATAGGTAAAAAATTTAATAAAGATTGGCGAGTTATAGCTAATGATAACAATATAAAAGATCCCCATATAATTTATCCAGGACAAAAACTAACAATAAAATAGTATGGCAGTGGTCATACTATTTTTTATGTGTTGAACTATTTTCTTTTTTTAGAAGGAAAAAATATATTAAAAATTGTATTATACTAATAGAAAGGTAAGTTTATATTAATTTAAAATGAAGTGTATATATATATATTATAATTAATATAATAGTTTTAATACGGTGAAAAAATGAAAGATAAAAACAGTAGAAAATATGGTTATAAATGTGGTTTAAAAGAAGGTTTTGAACAAGGACTTATCCAAGGAAAAAAAGAATGTTCTAATGAAATGTTAAAATTAGGAATTGATATAAAAATTATTAAGAGTGTAACTAAATTAAGTAAAAAAGAAATATTAAAAAAATATGATAAGATATAAAAAGAAATAGAAAACCTATTTCTTTTTAGTAGCTTTAATCATAGATATAAAATTAGTAGTATTACTGTTATTAGAGGCAAAACCTTTATAATTTTTACTTAGATTAATTAAAGCATCAGCTTTATCAGAATAATCTTTAATAGTATAAGCATAATGTGTAAGTGTACTAATACCTTGTTTATTAAAGCTTACAATCCCATTAGATAAAGTTATAGTACCATTATCTAAATTTTTTATTCCTTCATTTAAATTTAAGGAACCACTATATAATTTAGAAATACCTTCCTTTAAAGACTTAATTCCATTTGTTAAATTAGTACTACCATCTTTTAAATTATTTAAACCAATTAGCAATTGATCAATTTGATTAGATAAATTGCTTATTTGATTAAATATACTAGCATCCATACCTAATAATAAATAAACATCATATAAACTTTTTAATTGCATAATACTTTGTATTTGAGTAGTGTTATAACCATTAGTTTGTAGATAATTTTTAAGACCATTATTAGCTTCATCATTACTATTAAATGTTCCACCTAAGTTTAAATCTTTTACAGTAAAACTATTAAATAATATAATTAAATCATCTGTTAAACCAAGGGATTTTAATGATACTAATAACCCATTAGCGGCATTAATATTATTTTGTTCTAACATATTAAGTTTATCAATATTAAGTTGTGATTTAGCTAAATTTAAAGCATCAATAACTTGTTTAATACCATTATTAATATCATTAGAACCATTCTCAAGTTCTATTATACCTTTAGAAGCTATTTGTAAGTTTTCTGATATTAAAGAAGAGCCATTAGAAAGGGTTTTAGTACCATTTTGTAATTTTTTAGCTCCATCTTCTATTTTGTCCATATTTTCTTTTAAAAGACTAATATTATTATAAAGATTATCCATTTTTTTAAATATATCTAAATCATTATCATCTATCAATTTAGGAGTAGAAACTATATAAATATTATTTAATGAAAAATTAGTTGTTTCATATTCAATTGTAATATTATTTAGAGTTTTAAAACCATCATAATTAATACTTTCATATAAACCAGGAGAAGATAGACCAACTACCATATTTCTAGAACCAGTACTTACAACTTTACCATTATTTATATTGATATTTTTATTATCCTTACCATCAATAATAGTACCTAATGTAACAACAAATGGTGTATATAAATTTTGATTAATTCCATTAATATTAACAGTATTTTTTTCATGATTAGTAAAATCTATAACAATAGAAATAGAACCAGATTTACCAACTATATCATCAGGATTTACCTTCTTACCATTTAAATAATATTTTATATCAGTAGAAATTGGTAATTTCTTTTCTAAAGTACCTCTGTAAAAAATATCTTTTTTATTAGTTTTCCACAGTAATTTATTATTTTTTAATTCAAATTTTTCATTACCATTAATATTTAAAATATTTTTTAATTCAGTTTCATCCTCTAATTCTTTTTCATTAACATTTTTTAATTGATTATTAATAATAGTATTATAGGAACTACCATCATAATTTAAATTAGAATAAATTGTTTCGCTTTTATTAAAAGCAGAAACTTTAAAGGGAATAAATATTAAAGTTCCAATTAATAATATATTTAATTTTTTCATTGTATACCTTCTTTCTTAATTTTAGTTGTCTTTATAATTAGTTTATCAAATACTAATAGTAAAACAGGTAGAATTAAAGTTACTACAAGCATACTAATAATAGCTCCTCTTGATAATAAATTACATATTGACCCAATCATATCAATTTTAGAGTAGATTGCAACTCCAAATGTAGCAGCAAAGAAACATAGTGCTGAGACAATTATTGAAGGAACTGTCTTATCTAAAGTTTCTTTTAAAGATTCGGTTTTATCTTTACTTTCTCTTGTTTCTAAATATTTAGTTGACATTAATATAGCATAATCTATAGTAGCGCCTAATTGAATTGTACCAATTACTATTGAAGCAATAAAGGGTAAGTTAGTATTAGTATAATAAGCTATAGCTAAATTAATAAATATAGCAAACTCAATAGTAATAACTAAAATAAATGGTAAACTGATAGATTTTAAAACTAATAACATTAAAATAAATATAATACCAATAGATATATAATTTACAACTTTAAAATCATGATCAGCTATTTCAACTAAATCTTTAGTTAGTGCTCCTTCGCCAGCTATAATAGCATTTTTATCATATTTTTTAACAAGTTTATTAATGCTATTTATTTGATTGTTTAACTCTGTACTTGCTACTTCATAAGTAGAATTTATAAGCATTAATTTATAGTTATTATTTTCAAATATATTTATTAAATCTTCTGGTAACATTTCTTTAGGAAGACCTAATTCAGATATTTTAGAAGGTGATAATACTAAATCAACACCATCTATATCTTCTATTTTATTAGTTAATTCAACTAATTCATTATCATTAATACTTTTATTAAGTAAAATTATTTGAGGTGAAATAATATTAAATTTTTTAGCTACTTCACTATTTGCTATTGAACTAGGCAAATCAGTGGGTAAAGATTTATCTAATTTATAATATACATTATAATTGTTATTTCCATATATAGCAGGAATACTAAGTAGAATAAAAATCCCTAAAATTAATTTATAGTATTTAATAGAGAAAGTTTGAATTTTTTTAAATTTAGGAAAAATATTTTTATGTTTAGTTTTCTCTATTAAATTATCAAATACTAAAAGTAAAGAAGGAAATACTGTTAAAACACAAATAAGCCCCCAAACAACACCTTTAGCCATAACAATACCTATATCTTTACCCAATGTTAAATCCATAAAACAAAGGGCTAAAAAACCAGCTACTGTAGTTAAAGAAGAACCAATAACAGATTTAAAAGTTTCCATAATAGCTTTACTCATAGCTTCTTTTTTATCAGAAAATTCTTGTTTAGTTTGTTCATATTTATGATATAAGAAAATAGAGAAATCCATAGTAACTCCAAGTTGTAATACAGCAGTAATAGCTTTAGTTATATATGATATTTCGCCTAAAAAAATATTAGACCCCATATTATATATAATAGCAAAACCAATATTACCTAATAAAAATAGTGGTATTAAATATGAATCAGTCGCTAATAATAATACAGTTATACAAAGTAGACAAGCTATTATAATATAGGCAACTATTTCCTGATTAGATAAATTCATAGTATCTAATACCATAGCAGTCATTCCACTTACCTTAGAAGCATCGCCAACAACTTCTCTTAAATTTTCAACAGCATGCATAGTCTTTTCTTCTGAAGTAGAACCATTAAATGTTACTACAATAACACTTTCTTTATTTTTATATAATTTATTTGTTATATTTTCTGGTAATATTTCAAAAGGAATAGTAGTATCAGTAATATCAGCTAAACTTAAAGCCGTATTAACGCCACTTATATCTTTGATTTTATCTTCTAATACTTTCATGTCATAACCATTCATATTATTAGTTATTACAAAAGAAAATGCGCCAATACTAAATTTATCAGTTAAAATATTTTCACCCTTAATAGTTTCAATATCTTTTGGTAAATATACTAAAATATCATAATTTATTTTAGTTTTTATATATCCATAAATAGATGGAATTAATAAAAGAATAGATATAATAACAACCATTAAACTGTGATTAGAAATAAATTTTGAACTTTTTTTCATAATTAACCTCCTTGATGAAATATTATATTCATTTTAAAATAAAAAAACATTAACAAAATCAGAATTATTGTATGATAAACAACATATATATAAAAATGTATCAATAAATAAACAACTTTTGTTGGATATACTTGTTTATGTTTAAAAAAAGTTTATAATATTACTAGGTGATTTTATGAAAGACAAAAAATTAGATTTAAGAATTATTAAAACTAAAAAGAATATCTATGAAGCCTTATTGATGCTTATGGAAACAAAACCTTTTGAAGAAATTAAAGTATCTGATATTTGTGAAAAAGCTATGATAAATCGTTCAACTTTTTATGCCCATTTTGAAGATAAATATTTTTTATTTAATTCATTGATTACAGATTTAAAAGATAGATTAAAAAAAGAATTAAATAAAAATAAAAATATCTCTAATTCAAAGGAATACTATATGGAATTAATTAAATTACTTTTAGATCACTTTGAAAGTGAAAAAGATATATATACAAAAATCATGCTTAATAATCGTAATAGTATTGCGATGGATATGTTATATGAAGCATTAAATGAAGATATAACTAAAAGAATAGAGGTTATTGGAAATGATCTATATAAGGAAATTCCTAGTGAATTTGTATCAAGATTTTTTTTAGGTGCTCTTTTAAATGTAGGTTTAGAATCTATAAAAAGAAAAAATAGCTATTCAAAAGAACAGATATTAAATTACTTAAATATTTTAATTTTTGAATTAGATAAATAGTTTGTTTTTTTAATATTTAATGATATAATCAATAAAAGAGGTGACATTATGTCTAAACAGCATTCTGAATATAAAAGAACAGAATCTCAAAATAAGATTTTGGATTTAGAAGAAAAATATATGTATATAATTGAAAATATGGTGACATCAAAAATATTTTTAGAGGATTTGAAAAATATTGAAGCAGAAATTCAAGAATATTATAATTTTTTTGTTGAAGTATGGGGAAAGAAAAATAAAATAAAAGAAGCCTCTGAAAGACTACTTAGACATCATGTATATAATACATTTATGGAATTTAGAAGATTTTATCCTTCACCAATAAGTTGCGATATAGCATTAGAGTTAGAAGATGTAATACTAAATATTGATGTAAAAACAACAGATAAAGTTGGTAATGGAGGAGAGTTAAATTCTACTCAATTTGAACATAATCAAACTTCGTTTATAAATGATAAAGTTGGTTCAATAGGTTTATTTCCTGGTTGGAAAGTTAAATCAAATTTACAAGCTATAGATCCAAGAACTAATAAACCAGTATTAACTTATTTAGTTAAAATTGGTTATTCAGATGATGGAAATGGAAATTTCAAATTAATTAATGATAAAATTAGACCTAGTATTGTTGTAACTTGTCTTCCAAATGGAACTTTAAGTAGTTTGTTTGATAATAATTTATTTCAAAATTTTAAAGACTATCAGTATTTTAAATCATCAGATGGAGTATATTATTCACCTAAAAAAATAACTTTTGTTTCAGAATTTAAATGTCTTAATGAAAAAGATAAATATTCTAGAATAAAACAAGTTACAGATATTCCTGATGAATGGATAGAAATAAAAACAAAGACAAATAAATATGGTTATTATGATAGAGATAAAAATCAATTGTGGCTTGCTACTTCAAGAAAAGAGGGTAATCATAAGGTAATGTTTTTAGAAGCTGTAAAAGGAGGAAATACAGCTAGATTCAACGATTTGTGGTTAGAAGAAAGATATAATTCTAAAAATGAAAAATGGTGTGGAGAACATAAATATTATAAAATATATGATAAATTAAATGAAGAGAATTAATCATCTGAGTCTGTAAATAATTTTGTGTAAATAGAAATCTTTCCATGATACAATAAAAGA